>QMTU01000049.1 GCA_003663585.1 Thermoplasmata archaeon | reverse complement strand
GGATTCTCTGCGAAATTTCTGCCTTTTCTTTATGCCTTTAGCAGTCAAGCCGTTGAATTCCAGAATCTCTTCGAATAAAGCTACTAAGTCTTCTATTTCTAAGTCGTCTATGCACAAGCACTTGGGGCATTCTTCGTTCTTCTTCTCTTTCTTGATTCTAGGCTTCACTACGCAAGCAGGTATTATTGTGTCTATGAGCTCAGGAAGCTTCTCTTTCACGTCTATGCTGCTCAGAGCTTCATTTATGTTCTCCAAGTCTACGTCTTCTGGAAGCTCAAGTAAATCTGCTAGCTCTAAAGCTGCTTTAGGAGGAATTTTCCTTATTACAAAGACTGGATGCTTGCCTGTAGCAGTCACAGAAGGCAAAGTCACTTTCTTTATTTTGCCGGCTAAATATTCCTCAGCAGTTGTGTACTCCAACTCTATCACCTCTAGTAAGCTGAGTCTTTGTTGTACAAGGTTATTTTGTTGTTGTCATCGTCGAGAACTTCTAAGACTAAGCGCTGAGTCAATCTGTCTCTCCTGCTCACTGAAGCCGGATTCTCCTTGACTACGCATTTAGGCAAGCTTATTACAAGCTCATAGTTAGGCTTGTCAGTGACACCTGTAGGTGCACCAGTCAAAGTTATAGTTACATCGAATGTTTTCTCTTCGTCTTGAGGTTCAGTGCCGCTGCTCTCTGCAGCCCAGAAGTTCTTCCTTGCAGTCCAAGACTTCCACTTCAAGTCGAATTCTAACGTCCACTCTGAGCTTTCAAAGTAGATTTCAGGAAGCTTCCTGCTCCCAGCTTCATGGATGTCATCTGGCCTGCTGTGAGCAATCTGGAACCTGAAAGCTTCGATGTTGCTTACTGTCAAGCCCCCTGAGCTTGTTATGCTGGCGTCGTGAAATACGAATGGCCGTATGGAATCTAAAGTCAGCATCGAAGATTTATCTACTTCTTTCTCCCAGCGGTACTGAATCTCAGCTTCTAAAGTGACTCGCTCTCGAGCTGGAGCTTCCAGAGTCAAAGTCTTGATTAAGCAGCCTAAATACTGCAGTGCCTTATTTGACAGCTCTCTGTTGTCTTGGACAGTGAATGATTTGATGCTGCTCAAATCCAAAGTGTATTCATGCTGGTACATCTCAGATGAGCCTACCTGAGTTGTAGTCACTGAGCCTAAAGCCCACTTAAGGAAGTAGCCTATAGCATGAGGTCTAGCATACTGAACTACTCTCCCTGTCCCTACAAAGGGGCCTAGAATTGACACTGGCTTCATTACATACGCTGACTCTAAGTCTATAAGTCTCCCTTGGTCCGGTGTAAAGTCTAAGTCTATGTAAGCTAAGCTTTTGTCCATGTCATCAGGTGCAGTCCCATATGTGCTTTCTTCTCCTATGTCTATCCATCTGGCTGACATTACTTCTCCTCCTTGCTTCTAGTTTTAATATGTCCACTTTTAGACATATTTAGTATAGCTTCACAGACTATTTCGCTCTCGCTTATTTTCTTCTCAGGGAAACCTCTGCTTGACATGATTCTCCGCAAAGCATCAAAGGCTTCCTTGGTGAAAGTTATTTTCCTTACATATGACTTCATAGGTTTTACTTCTTTCTCGTTCATCCTCCTCACCATTGCACTTTTATCGTGAGCCGGATCATAGCATTGTAGTAAACGAAAGTCTCAGCTGCCCCGAATGTGTAGATTATCTGGTTCACAGCTAAATCTTCCCAGACTCCAGGATTGTAAGCATTCTCATCAAGCTTGTCTTCCACTAGGCCAACCAAGGATATGAAGCTTTCGATTTCTTCTTCAGCATTGCTTTGAATGTCAGCTTTGACTCTGACTAATAAGTTGAATTCTAAATTGTGCAGGTTCTCAGCTGTACTCTCTGGAGCTACAGTGTCTCTTCTTAAGTGTACCAGAATGCATCTGCTGTAAGGCAAATGCTTTCTGTATCCTTTGAAAACGTGCTCCTCGAATTCGTCGATTTCCTTAAGTTTTGTTACTAAAGCATCTAGAATAGCGTTTTTACTCTCTCCGCTTCCCAACTTACTCACCGACTCACGTATAAAATTCAAGCCTTTGAGCTATTAAAACTTTTCTAAATCCAGAGAATTTTGGCTCGAGCTGGCTTAGGGAAGAATTTCTTCTCTATCTCAGTAATTTCTTCTTTCCATCTTCTCAAAGTCTCAGAAATCTGAGTGTTAACGAAAGTCTGGAAGTCTCCTCCTACAAATGAGCCTAAACGAGCAGGTTCACCGCTTTCAACTGCAGCTTCAAGAACTCTCATTCCAACTTTCAATGTAGCATAGCGATTAAGAATTTCTTGAGGAAGATTCCAACCGTATGAGTAAGAAGCTTTCAGAGCAGCTGGACCAGTCTTCAAGGGAACACTGCTGTAAATAAAGAATGCAACGCCATGCTCTTGCCCAGCTCGCCCTTTAATGGTCAAAACCATGAAGTCGCTGTCTGCACTCTCATCCCAGCCTGTATAGTAGCCTCTGGTCAACTCTTTCCATTCTGGAGTGTCAGTTAAAGAGCTTGTCCTCCTGTATAAAGTTACATTTTTCCCTGGTATAATAGGATAATACTGGTTCTCTTGGATAGGTATTACGACTCCCTTCTTGAGCTGCTCAGGGTCAATCCCTTTGCATAGCATTTTGAATTTGGTCAACGGTCGCAAGCCTATCCTTATCTTAGGAACACTAAGGTAAACATTGCTGGCTGAGTATCCGTCTCCAGGGTTAGCATTGTCGTCCCAGCCTAATTTCTTTGAGTCTATCTCTTGCTCAACTTCTTTGATCCATAAGTTAACTTGCTGAGATGAAGGCCTTGTAGAATCTGATATCTCCATCTGAACGAGATTCTCAATTTTCTTTTCATCAGTGTATTTGCCCATCAGACTTCACCTAAATCGATTTCTTCTGCAAGCCAATCGTACATGAAATCATAGACGTAGTTCATCGTATTCTCCAAGAAGTCGTAGCCTACAAAGCCTGGATGGTGAACCCGAGCTTTAACAACCCACTTTCCTTCCTTGAAGAAAGCCAAAGCTTTCTTGCTTTTAGGGTATATGTAGTGAGGTCTGGCTCCGTCATTTACTATTCGAGCATAAGGAGTGTCGGCTACTATCTTCCTTGCATCAGGCAAACTCTCAATTCTAATTGATCTTCTTAATTTCCCTGTTCTCTTGGGGACTAGCTCTTTCATTTTCTGCTTTGCATGCTTAGCTAAATTGTCTAAAGCTTTATTGGGCCAGTGTATCCGAGCTATACGGCTTACTCTCTCGATTAAAAGTACTGCTTCATATAAGCCTTTTACTTCTACCCGGACTGACATTAATGCCTCTTCCTGTTCACTGCTAAGTCTACGATGGCAGAACCAGAGCCGCTTCCGTCATATGTTACTTTGATTGCATCCCAGCACTGAACAATGTCTTCTGGATCCAAGAGTCCTGTAGATGTGAACTGCTGAGTGCTTCCTATCTGCTTCCAGACAGGGCTTGAAGCATCAGCATCGTAAGTTCCATAAACCTTTACATTTACTGTGTACGTTCCACTTATAGTCACTTTCCCAAAGACCGTTATTCTGGCGTAATTCAGAACTCGAGCTATTATAGCAGTGGTTTCATTAACTGTCCCGCTAATGCTTTTGGTTACCCTTTCTTTTTTTCCTACAGCCAATTAAGACACCACAAGCTTTAGTATTAGAGCAAGAACGCTTAAAAACGTTCCTGCTCCCAAGAGGGTTTGGAGCCAGTAGCCTCTCTTGAGCCATTTTATCTCTGTTTCCACTGTAGTTAATCTGCTGTTTAACGCTAAAGCCCAGCTTGGCATTGGATTGTTCTTCTTTTTCTCCTCGCTCAATTATAGCACCAGCAATATGTCCTCTTTTAGACATATTATTCATGACCGAAAGCAAACCAGTAACCGTCTTCTCCTTGGGCAGTCACAACAGTAACAGCGCTGCCGTTGCAAGGCAAAGTTTCATTGACTACAGGAGCATCGGACACTACAGAACTCCCTTTGTGCTGTAAAACAATGAATTCGCAGACTTTCAAGCCTGTATTTATGTCTCCTCCAGTATCAGTGGCACCGTTGGTGAATGTTCCCCAAGTGACTACTTTGTTGCCGAAAATTGTCCTGCCTTCAATGGTTGAACTAAATGCCATTTACATTCCTCCTCTATTTGATTGGAAGATCATCGGCTTAAGCCTCCCAATTCACGCTTACTTTATGTCCCGGAGCTTTCCTTGGACGTTGAACCTGTAGCAGATTAGCTCGCCTACAGTCAAATATGCTCCTTCGATTCTGAGCTTGTCTTGAGCCACATAGCTTGTGTAGTCTCTCTTAGTCTCCATGTACCTTGTTGGAGCAGCAACCTTGAAGGACAAGTACTCAGTGTCTAGGAACATTGCTTTGCTTATTGTGTCTCCATAAGTTGAGTCTGTGCACCTCATAGCTGCAGTCGTAATTATTGGTATGCCTCTGAAAGTGGCTACGCTGAATCCTGCTTCGACTCCTGAAGCAATGCCTCTTACTCCTCCGTACTGAGGCATAACTTTGGCTTCTCCCATGAATCTGCGCTCAGGCTCCAATATCTCTGATAAAGCAGTGACAAAGTCTGCTCCTGTAAGGATCACGTCAGGCTTTCCTCCAGCTTCAATGATCGTCCTCCAGACTTCTTCGATTGCCCACAAAGTCAAGTCGCCATCGGTTCCCAAAGTCCCTCCAGGAGCTTTGACTACAGCATCGTATGTAGTCCCTGAGTCTCTGTCTATATCGAGGATTCCATATTTCTTCCAAGGATCGTAGTAGTGGTCATGGCTTCCTCCTACAGCATCCTCTTCTGCATCGCTGGCTATAATTCTGTCTAGAGTTTCAAAGTTGTCGGTTCCAGCCCAGTTCCCAGAAGAATTTCCAGCTAAATACTCAACGGATTGCACAAGCATTGTGTTTATTATAGCAGCATGCTCCTTGCCCAGTTCCTCTCTCATGAGAGGTATAATCTCTACTGAATCGTCTATGCTTGACATGAACTCGTAGATTTCCTCGGTGCCCCAAGTGTGTATGACTTCTTTAGGCTGAGTAGCATTCACTACTATGGTAGGAGCTATAGTGTCAGGCAGAGCTCCTCCTCGTGCAATGCCTCCAGCTAATTCAGCTCCAGAGTGAGCCCAAGACTGTCCAGCAGCAGTCAAGAGCCTCCATCCGCTCTGCTTCCACACCTCTTTAGGCAGGATAGCAAAGACATTCTTCTCGTAGTTTAGGAAGCTCCAGACTTTGCGGCCGAAGAGAGGCTGGACCCAGTCAGGAGCAGTTGTGTACGCTGGAGTGGCTGGTGCTACATCAGCATCTGCTTTCCTTATTATAGGCGAGCCATAGAATTTTCTCTCCAGCTCTCTGAGTTCTCTGAGGTTCTTTTCAGGGTCGTCTATTCTCTCTTGGACGTGCACCATCATAACTCACCTTTCCTTATCTTTGAGAAAGGAATCTTGTAGAGCTCTTCTAGAGGTATGTCCATCAGAGTCTTCTTTATTTCTGTCTTAGCAGGAGCTACAGACTTCTTGACTTCAGTTGTTCCTCCTAAGCGCTTGTTCAGAGCATCTTCTATTGCTCTCTCAATCATTCCTTTAAGGTCTTTCTCTGGGTAAGGCTCTTTGTAAGGCTTCTCTTCTTCCTCTTCTTCGTCTTCAGGCTTCTTGGCTTTTTCCTCCTCAGCTTTCTCTTCCTCTTTCTTTTCTGGGTACGGCTCTTTGTAAGCCTTAGGCTTTTTCTTTGCTTTTTCCTCTAAGTCTTCATCTTCACTTTTCTTGGCTTTAGCTTTGCATTCTTTAACGCACTCCTTGAAGCTCTTGCCGCTCTTCAAGCACTTGGACATGCACTGCTGATATTCTCCTTTTATAATTCCTTCTTCAGCCAGGATCTCTAGAGCTTTCTCGAAGTCGCTTGGTTCACCAGATTCTGCTTTCTCTTTGTATGCTTTAGGCTTCTTGTAGGCGTCAGGCTTCTTTTTCTTCTCTGCTATCTGCTCTTCGAGAGCGTCTAAACGCTTGCCTAAATCTGCTACGAGCTCCAAGACTTTCTCCAAAGTAATTTCTTCTTCGCTCATTTCTTCCACCTTTCTCACTATATATGGCGCTTTATCTACGGGAAGAGAGGCAACGCCACCTTTCCTCTCTTCTTCGGTTAGGAGCAAGCGTTCAGGCTTGCTTTGC
>QMTU01000048.1 GCA_003663585.1 Thermoplasmata archaeon | reverse complement strand
GACCGTCACATTATTCTCGTTCACGTCTATTGTCATAATATTCTCCGCGACCCTCTCCTCAACCTCCCTTGAGAAGACAACATTGATGAATACTCCCCTCCGCGTCCTCAATATCCAGGCTTGCCCAATCCTCCATCCCCTGAACTTCTCGTGGTATTTCGCCGGATAGAACTCCAAAGCAACTCTTTCCTTCGGCGTTGATATTCTTACAATTCCTCTTTCGAGGTAGAGCCTGAACAAATGATCGTCGAGCATTATGACCTCCTTCTTGAAAACAGGCTTTCCTTTTGCCTTCCCTCTACGTCTTCTCTTACGGTAGCTTTTATAAATGCTCGTTGCCATCTGGCAAGCGGTGTAGATGTAATGAGAGGGGAGTTCTGGATACTTCTCCCTGAGGATCTTGTATGTTTCTTCCTTTAGCCTGTAAAAGCTCGTGATATTATTCTCGTGAGCGTAGGTTATGAGATAGTTCACGATCTCGCAGTATGTGATGAGGAGGTTGTCTAACCCTTTAGGGACTTCCTTGAGCTTGAACCTCGCTGTAAGTCTAATTACCTCTGAGGACACTCCTCACCGCCTCCCCCGTTCTGTAGGGCCTCATCATGAAGCACTAAGCAAATCAGATCAAAAATAATACTTAAATGTGTATGATATGATAATTACTAATCATAGAACAGCCCTGACTGAGGCATTACATTGTAAGGCAGTGAAGTTGTATGATGATGCTAAGGAAGGAGGTTTTTATCTTTGATATGGACGGTGTTTTAATAGATTCAAATAGGATAAAAGCTCGAAGCTTTTCGATAGCGCTTAGATCCTTTGGGGTATCAGTAAGCGAGGAGGAAATCATGAAATATATGGGAATGTCTCGTTGGGACATTGCTAGAGCATTAATAAATGAATATAGGCTAAAAGTAGACGTCAATGATCTTATAGAGATTAGAATGAGGATTTTAGATGAGCTTAGGGCTTATATAAAGCCCTTTCCTTGTGCTAGGGATCTCCTGAATTTTTTAAAGAGCTTAGGAAAGAAGCTTATATTAGCAACGTCCTCTGACAGGGAGTCAACATTTAAGGAGCTGGGGAAGCTAGCTAATTTATTTGATAGGATAGTAACTTCAGATGACGTTAAGAAGACAAAGCCTGACCCAGAACTTTACATAAAGGCCTCTAGTGGGTTTGATCGTAGCTTATGTGTTGTAATTGAGGACTCCCCCTATGGAATCATAGCAGCTAAAAAGGCGGGCATAGATGTAATAGCCGTGATGAATGGATACAGGGATCGTAGTGTTCTTGTAAAGTCAGGAGCTAATTTAGTTTTAGATGATATATGTTCTCTTTACCAAATATTGTTAAAGGAGGTGCGTGAGTGTGATTCCAATATTTGATCTTCACTCTGATATCCTTATAGACATATCTAGAACGTATACTAGGACTTCTCATAAAAGTGGAAAGAGCCTTGATGAATGGCAGGCAATAATGAAGTGTGGTAATGTTCTTGGAAGGGTTCTGTCTGTGTGGATAGAGGAGGTATACAAGCCTGGAAATACACTAAAAAGAGCATTAGACCTAATATCCATTGCAAAGAGAGAAATAAAAAGGCTTAATAATGCAATTCTTGTCTTAAACGGAAAAGATCTAGAAAAATTTGGATCTAATGAGGGATTTTATTATGTAATATCCCTAGAGGGGGCTGATCCTATATACGATGATATACTCCTCTTAGACGTCTTTTATAATCTAGGCGTTAGGCTAATAACTCTCACTTGGAGCACTAGGAACTTTATAGCCGATGGCGTGTTTGAGTCAAGGACTAGAGGAGGGCTTACTAGATTCGGATTAGAACTTCTCGAGAGGATAAAAGAACTAGGAGTTATAGTAGATCTCTCTCACATAAGTGATTTTGGATTTTGGGATGTCATAGAGAACTTTGATGGTCCTGTTATGGCATCTCACTCAAACTCTAGAACTGTACATGATAACCCTAGAAATCTAACTGATGAACAAGCTAAGGCAATAGCAGAGAGAGGCGGAATTGTAGGACTTAATGTTATACCAAACTTTGTAGGCTTAAATAAGGATCTTGAATCGTTTATGAAACATCTAGAACATTTTGTAGATATCATTGGCATAGATCATGTGGCGTTTGGATTTGACTTCGTCTATTACATATATAACGATTATAAGGGTCTTAACGGGCTTTCTACTGAAAGAGACCTTCCAAAACTAATTAGCAGACTTCTTGAGAACTACACAAGAGAAGAAGTTGAGAAGGTATGCTGGAGAAACGCTATTAGTTTCATAGGCAGTAATCTTAAATGAGTATTCGGTGTACACTTATGAAAAGGCCTTATGTAATCATAAACTGCGCAATGTCCGTTGATGGTAAAGTTGCCCTAAGAACTAGAAGACAAACTAGAATCTCCTCATACGAGGACATGAAAAGAGTCCATGAGCTCAGGGAAAAAGTTGATGCTGTCCTTGTTGGGATAGGTACTGTGCTCTCAGATAATCCCAGTCTTAAGGCTAAGGAAAAGTATCTCGGTAGAAAACCAAGGAAACAACCCATAAGGATAGTATTGGATGCTAAGCTAAGAATACCAGAACAAGCTGAGGTATTGGATGGTACGACCCCGACAATAATTTTTGTTAGAGAGGGCATGAAGTCCCAGAGAATATTAAAAAATGCTACGGTAATCGAAGTAAGAGAAGATAAAGATGGAATACTAGACTTAGAGGAAGTGCTTTCAATACTTTGGGAAAAAGGTGTGCGAAAGCTTATGGTTGAGGGAGGAGGGACAGTTATCTGGGAGTTCATAAGGCGTGGGCTCTTTGATGATCTCTACGTTTACATAGGAAGTATGGTCATAGGTGGTAAGGACGCTCCTACAATGGCTGAGGGAGAGGGTGCAGGAAGCTACGATGAAATTATAAGGCTAGAGCTCATTGATGTTCGGAGGTTAGGGGATGGTGTATTACTCCATTATAGAAGAGCCGGTGGGGTAAATGACAAAGAAAGATATTCTTAGCAGGCCTAGGGGAACAAGGGATTTTGATCCAAAGGAAATGGCCATAAGAAGAGCTGTTGAAGGCATATTCAGAGAGGTATTTGAGACATATGGATTTCAGGAGATAATGACTCCAACATTTGAGCGTGCAGAGCTTTTCATAGAGAAATCAGGAGAACAGGTTTTAGAGGAGATGTACTTTTTTGAGGATAAGTCTGGAAGAAAGCTCGTCCTAAGGCCTGAGCTTACGCTGCCTACCATGAGGTTCTATTTTTCCGAGTTGAGAGCGCTCCAAAAACCTCTTAAGCTATACTACGTGAGCAATGTTTTTAGGTATGAAGAGCCCCAAAAGGGGAGATATAGGGAGTTCTGGCAAATAGGCTGTGAGATAATAGAGGGAGATCCAAAGAGAACCTTAATAGAGGGGCTTGACATAGTAAGGGAAATCCTGTCACGCTTTAAGATACTTGAGATGTGTGAAATAAAGTTGGGAAATGTATCTATTGTTAGAAAAATCTTAAAGCTTCTAGGGATTCAAGACGATAGGAGAATTATAAGGGCTATTGATAAAGATGATATTGATACCATAAAATCTCTGACAACGGAAAGGCAATTTAAGATTATAGAGATGCTAATAAAAACAGACATAGAAGGACTTAAGCACGAGCTTCCTGAGCTGTCTAATGAATTAAAGGAGTATGAGAGGCTTATCAGTGAACTTCAAAATCTTGACATACCAGTTAAAGGGGATCTTGGAATAACAAGAGGTTGGGACTATTACGAAGGATATGTCTTTGAAGTATATGCTCCATGGCTTGGAGCTGAGAAGCAGATTTGTGGAGGAGGCTTCTATGACCTTTCTGATGTATTTGAGGAGGAAAAGATAACAACATTTGGATTTGCCTTTGGTTTAGATAGACTTATTGATGCACTTAAAGATGCTAATAAGCTTCCAGAAGTTCCGAGGAGGAAGTCCGTATATGTTGTTTCTTTATCCGATAGAGGATTTAGTATAGCAGTTAAGATAATTAGGAAGATTAGAAAAAAGGGAATAATTTGTAATCTAGATACAAGAAAAAGAAATATGAGAAGGGCACTTGAATACGCTTTGGAAAATGACTATGACGTTATGCTGATAGTTGGCGATAGGGAGCTCGATAAAGGAGTTATCTCAATAAAGGATCTTAGAAAAAACGTTCAGGAAGAAGTTCCACTGAAAGGCGTTGTGGAGTATGTTATCAATATTCTTAGGAGGTGATGTAAAATGCAAATACTAACTGCAATAAGCTCTCCTATACTCACGTACAGGGTGGCAAAAGAACTTGGGCTCGATATTCTGCCTGCCGAGAGAAAAAAATTTCCTGACGGAGAGATATACATAAGGCTTCTAGAAAAGCCTGACAGAGAGGTTGTACTTGTACAAAACACGTATCCTAATGAGGGATTAGTTGCAGCTATTATTGCTATGCAAGCTCTTAAGAGTGAAGGTGCTGAGGACATAACCTTAGTGGTTCCGTACTTTGGATATGGTAGACAGGATAGAAAGTTTCTTGATGGAGAGCCTGTAAGTGCAGAGGCCATTGCAAAGGTACTGAGTAAGTATGCAGATCACGTAGTGCTTGTTGACCCACATAAGGACTATATAGCTGATTTCTTCGATGTAGAGACTAAGGTCGTTCATGCATATGATGCTCTTATCGAGATGCTTTATAGGGCTGACGTGGACATAGTGCTGGCACCAGATGCTGGGGCTCTTGATAGGGCAAAAGCTGTAGCAAAGGCTCTAGGGGTTGACTGGGACTACCTTGAGAAGACAAGAATTTCTGGAGAGGAAGTTGAAATAAAGCCGAAAGAGATCGAAGTTGAGGACAAAAACGTAGCACTAGTAGACGATATAATATCCACTGGAGGGACGTTAATAGAGGCATCCAAGGCCCTCAAGTCGCAGGGAGCTAAAAGCGTTGTTGCAGCATGTGTGCATGGTCTTTTTACTAAGTTCGCAATTCACAAGATACTAGAGTCTCCAATAGATGACGTTGGAGTCACAGACACTATAGAGGGCCCGTTGAGCGTTGCAAGTGTTTCATCTACTATAGCTAGGGCCCTAAGATGACATGCGCAAACCTATGGTAGCTACCATAACTCCTATAATATTACCTCCTATTCATTATAGCACGTCTAAGGTTTAATGAGGATTTCCAAAACACTTTCACTGAGTCCGTGATTGCATGGAGACATTACCTTGTTTGAAGAGGTGTAGCGTGAATGTCGTTTAGGCAGTGGATAAAGAAGCATAAAAGTGTTATAATACTTCTTGGAATATTCACCCTTTCAGTAGTTATAGAGATGTCATTTGGACTCTACTACTATCTCAAGCATGGTCCAGTGCTTGCGGGGAATGACCCATACTACCATGCGAGAGTAGTTAAAAAGATAATCACTGAGGGAACGTATCTAAAATATGATCCACTGCTAGGTTACCCTCTATACAAGAACAACCCAAGACCTCCATTCTATGAAGTTCTAGGAGCCGTAGCATCATATGTGTTCTATCTCATAACAAAGAACCTTGATTGGTCAGTATACTTAGGAATATCTGTAGTTACTGTTCTCTCTGCAGCTGCCCTTACGGTGGCGAGTTATCTCCTTGCAAGTGAGGTGTTCAACAGCAAAAAAGTTGGATACCTTGCGGCACTCTTCACAGCATTTACACCTGCAATTGTGGAGAGATCTGCATTTGGATTCGCTGACTGGGATGTTCTGATAATGTTCCTTGGTATAATGGGATATTGGGCTTTTGCAAGAGCGGTAAAGGTCGTAGGAGATAATAAGATAATATCCAAGTCATACGCAATAGGAGAGTACAGAAACCTTATGAGAATATTGTCTAACAGGAGATTCTTGAAGTATGCGATATTGTCAGGAATCTTCTTAGGCCTTGTATCTATAACATGGCAGGGTTATCCTATGGTTCTAGCCCCAATAGCATTCTATTTAACAGTTTCTGGAATAATTTCGCTTGCTTCAAGAAGAGACATATCTGCAGAATACGTTGCATCGGCTATCTCGTATTTAATTCCCGCAATAATTTCATATCCTGTGTACTTCTGGGTGATGGCACCTCAGCCGCATACATGGAAGTATTCAGTCCTTATGCTTGTTTATGTGCTCGTTGTTGGAGGAGTGCTCCTTTACCTTCG
>QMTU01000047.1 GCA_003663585.1 Thermoplasmata archaeon | reverse complement strand
GGAATCCACGCACTTTAGCGAGGAGGATGTCAAGTATCAATAAAACAGCTCTAGGAATCTGAGGAGGTCATGGAAAAATGTCTAAACAATTAACACTAGAAAAGGAAATTGAGGACAATGACCTAAGAATAACGACAAGTGCTCCAGGAAAGGTGATATTATTTGGAGAACACGCTGTTGTATACGGAGAACCAGCACTGTCTACCGCAATATCCCTAAGGGTGTTCAACGAGGTATCCATTACGTCTAGACCGTTTGAGTGTGAAAACCCGTACCTCAGGGAGATCATAAGCCTTTATGGGATATACGTAAACACCAGAACTTGGGGAGATCTCCCAGTAGCGTCTGGTCTTGGATCATCTGCAGCATATTCTGTTTCCACAATAGCTGGAATTGAATATATTCACACAAAAAGACTAGATCTAATGAAGATTGCAAGAAATGGATTTGAAGTAGAGTACAATGCACAAGGAAGGGCAAGTCCAAATGACACAAGTGTGGCAACTCTGGGAGGATATGTCATCTTAAGTAGGAGCATCCATAGTGGATTTATGTGGAGGATAGAGAAAGGAAACATATTTTGGAACATTCACAAAATGAAGCTAACTCCACTCAAAATCGTCATTGTCTACACTGGAAAACCCTCAAAGACAGGAGAAATGGTAGCCCTTGTTAAGAGCCTCTATGAGAAGTATGAGAACGTAAGGGCTGCTATAAAGAGGATAGGCGAGATAGTGCTTGAGGCAGTGGATCTCATAAAATCAAATGATCTTGACTCAATAGGAAAAAAGATGCGTGAAAATCACGAGCTTCTGAGGAAAATAGGAGTCTCAAACTCTGAGCTTGACAACATAGTAAAAGTACTCTCAAGATATTGTTATGGAGCTAAAATCACTGGTGCTGGTGGTGGGGGAAGTGTCATAGGGCTGCTAAGAGAAGGAGCCTCTAAAAGGATTCTTGAGGCATTTAGGGGATCAGGATATACTCTCTATTTTGTTGAAACAGGAATGGAGGGAGTTACTGTTGAGGGATTTGATAGTTAAGCTTGGAGGTAGTGTAATTACAAACAAGGCTGTTAAGGAGTCGCCAAGGATCGATGTTATAAGGAGCCTTGTTGGCATTTTTAAGGATCGTTTTAGAGTTCTCATACATGGAGGAGGAAGCTTTGGGCACTATGTTGCTTATGAGGTTGGTCTTAATAGAAGACCTGTGAGCTTTGAGGACGCGCTGAAAGTGATGAAGAGCATGGATAGACTTTCAAACATAGTTCTTAGATCCTTGGAGGAGTTTAACGTTAAGATACTTTTAATGAGACCAAGGGAGTTCGTGATAAATAAGGAGCTAAGGTTGTATAAGGTCTTTGAGGATGTCCTAGTGAAATACAAGAAAAGAGGAGCTAATATACTTACCCACGGAGATGTTGTTGTTGACATAGGAAGGTATAATTTTTCTGTGTGCAGTGGAGATGTTCTTGCCCTAATATTTGCAAGAATCTTTCGACCAAAAGCTGTGATTTTCCTAAGCGATGTTGATGGAATTTACACAAAAGATCCTAAAAGGGATCCTAGTGCAAAGCTTATAGAGGATATTTCTGGCTCAGAGCTTGTGGGAGCCTTTGAGGGCTCTAGCTCAACTGACGTGACAGGAGGTATGAAGTTGAAGGTTGAAACAATAAAGAGGATAAGTGAAATTACTGATGTATACGTGCTAAATGGCTTTAAACTTGATAACCTTAAGAGATTCCTCAGTGGTGATGACTTTGTCGGGACGAGGATCAGAAAGGAATGATAAACAAATAATAGAACAAAGAAAGGAGGAGCACATAGCCATAACAGTCTCAAAGAATACTGTGGCATCATATAACTTCTGGGATGATGTAGTGTTAGAGCATAACGCGCTTCCTGAGGTGGACTATGAGGAAATTGACCTGACAACGAAATTCCTTAATAAAAAGCTGGGGCTACCACTTATGATAACTGGAATAACGGGAGGATTTAGGAAGGCAAAGGATATAAATGCTTATCTTGCAAGGATTGCTGAGGAATATCAGATACCAATGGGAGTTGGAAGTCAGAGGGCCATGCTCGTGAAGAAAAGCCTTGCATACACGTATTCCGTTATAAGGGAGTACGATATTCCTATTAGAATTGCAAATATAGGAGCCCCACAGCTTAGGGAGCTAAGCTTGGATGATCTTAAATACCTTGTTGATGAGATAGAGGCACATGCAATTGCCATTCATCTGAACTATCTTCAAGAGATCGTTCAGCCAGAGGGAGATAGGGAGGCAAGAGGGGTTCTGCAAAGGATCTCGGAAGTCGTTAAGGAGATAGGTGTGCCTGTTATCGTCAAGGAAACAGGTGCTGGAATCTCAGGGAATGTTGCTAAGAAGATAATTAAAGTAGGTGTGAGCGCCATAGATGCTAGCGGTGTAAGTGGCACATCTTTTTCTGCTGTTGAGTATTACAGAGCGCTGAGAACACAGGATGACAGAAGAGCAAATATGGGAAGGCTTCTCTGGGATTGGGGCATCCCTGCACCGTTAGCTGTTATAAACTGCAGAAGAGCTATAAACGCATCACGTAAAAGGGTGTACTTAATTGGTAGTGGAGGAATAAGGCATGGTCTAGACATCGCCAGGGCATTGGTTTTAGGGGCAGACATAGCAGGGATTGCGAGAAGGGCCCTTGAAATGTACTTTAGGGGTGAGAACTTAGATCCCATTGTAGAAGAGCTTAAGGCAGTAATGTTCCTTACTGGGTCAAGGACAGTCAAACATCTTAAGGGCGTTAGATATTATATTATAGGAAAGCTTGCTGAATTCGTAAAGAGGTAGAGACCTATGAATGATGAAAATATTAAGAGCACAATTCAAGAGCTTGCTGGAATAGTAAACAAGTATTTAGATGAGGTTCTCCAGATAAAAGATCCAAAGAGATTTTATGAGGCAGTTCGATGGCTTCCTATGGCAGGTGGAAAGAGACTAAGGCCAGTAATAGCCATGGTAGTTGCAAAGATGTTTGGAGCAGATATAGAAGATATAATTCCCTTTGCGCTTGCCTTGGAGTTAACTCATAATTTCACCCTAGTTCACGATGATATAATTGATGAAGATGAATTTAGGAGGGGCGTTCCCACAGTACATACAGCGTTTGACATCCCAACGGCCATAATAGCTGGAGATACTTTGTTTGCAATGGCGTATAGGGAGCTCTCAAAGTTAAAAGTTAAAGGTGATATTCTCAGAGAAATACTAAGAGACTTCTCTCAGATGGTTATAGATCTTGCTGAGGGAGAGTATGAAGATGTTGAGTTTGAGAGGAGGGATGACGTAACTCTAGATGAGTATATGGAGATGATTAGGAAGAAGACGGCAAGGATAATACAGACAGCATGTTATGGAGCGTCTTTAATAGGCGGTCAATCGACGGAAATTGCTGAGATGATGGGAGAGTATGGGCTTAACATAGGACTAGCATTCCAAATACAGGATGATATACTAGGACTTATAGGGGATCCTAAGGTTACGGGCAAGCCTGTAGGAAGCGATATAAGAAAAGGGAAGAAGACAATACTTGTCATACATGCCCTAAACACTCTTGACAGTAATAGAAGAGAGGAGTTGCTGACTATACTTAAGAGGCCTGAGAAGACAGAAGATGATGTTAAGAAGGCCATTAATCTCATAATCTCAGCAGGAAGCGTTGAGTACGCTAAAAAAAGGGCGAGAGAGTACTCGAAAAGGGCAGTTGATATATTAGGCCGCCTACCAGATAACGAGTATAAGGATGTCCTTAAGTTCCTAGCAAACTACGTCGTAGAGAGGATAAAGTAAGGAGCTTTAGCTACTTATTATTTATTTTAAGAGCCTCTAGAATCATCAATGAGGTGAGCGCTTTGACAGTAGATCAGGGACTTAGAGACCTCATATATGCGCTTGCCCTTAAGTACGCAATAAAATATGGTGGAAAGACAAGCACAAAATCCCTTGTTGGAAAGATAATTGCAATTAGACCTGATGTTAGGTCTAAAGTTAGAGAGATAATTCCTGAAATTGAACGAATAGTAAAAGAAGTAAATGAGATGACACTAGAGGAACAAAAAACATTGTTAGAAAAATATGCAGAGATGTTACCGGAGGAGAAGCCCAAAGAAGAGAAAAAAGGGTTACCACCTCTTTCTGGAGCAGATGTTGGAAAGGTTAGAATGAGATTTGCACCAGGACCGTCAGGGCCACTTCACATAGGGCATTCACGTGCAGTTGTGTTAAATGATGAGTATGTTAAGATGTACAAGGGAAAGTTTATTCTCAGGCTTGAGGATACAAATCCTAAGAATGTACTTCCTGAGGCATATGAGATGATAAAGGAAGACGTATCTTGGCTAGGGGCAAAATGGCATGAATTCTACATACAAAGTGATAGAATGCAGATATATTATGAGCACGCTAGGAAACTGCTTGAAATGGGAAAGGCTTACATATGTACTGAGGATCCAGAGGTCTGGAGAAAGAAGAAAGTACATGGTGGAAAAATTCCAGAAAGAGAGTTACCTCCAGAGGATCAGCTTGAAAAGTGGGAAAAAATGTTAGATGGAGATTATAAGCCTGGTGAAGCAGTTTTTGTAGTAAAGACAGATCTTAATCATCCAAATCCAGCAGTTAGAGACTTTGTAGGATTTAGAATAGTTGAAGAACCTCATCCAAGAATAGGAGACAAGTACAGAGTTTATCCGACGTATAACTTTGCAGTAGCCATAGATGACCACTTAATGGGGATAACGCACGTTCTCAGAGGTAAAGATCATCTCGTGAACACTATGAGACAGGAGTACATATACGAGCACTTTGGGTGGGAAAAACCGTATTTTTATCACTATGGACTCGTCTCCATGGAGAATGTAATCCTCAAGACTACGGTTATAAAGGAGGGCATTAAAAAGGGGGAGTTTATAGGATGGGATGACCCTAGACTGGGAACCCTGAGAGCGCTTGCTAAGAGGGGAATAAGTCCCGAAGCCCTTAGGAAATACTGGATAGACGTTGGCCTTAAGGAAGTGGATATAAAGTTCTCGTGGGACATACTCTACGCTTATAACAGGGAGCTCATAGATAGAAAGGCGAACAGGTATTTCTTTGTTTGGGATCCCATAAAGGTGAGGATAAAAGGGACTGGCAGATATGAAGCGAAAATACCAAAACATCCAAACGATTTATCAAGAGGATATAGAGTAAGAACTGTAGAGCTGCCAACAGAAGTATACATCTCAAGGGACGATTGGGAATCCATTAAAGAGGGAGAGCTGTTTAGACTAAAGGATTTGTTTAATGTCAAAAGGGTTAAGGATTATCTAGAGTACGCAGGCAACGATCTCTCAATAATAAAAAGGGGTTCAAAGATAATTCACTGGATATGTGGTGAGGGAATTAAGACAGTTGTTTACAAGACAGATGGGAGTATCGTTGGGGGCATATGTGAGCCAGAGGTTTTAGAGAGCGTTGGGAAAGTGGTACAGTTTGAGAGGTTTGGTTATTGTAGGATAGAAAGGCTGCCAGACGGCACAGTTGTAGGGTATTTTGCTCATAGTTAAAGCAATTGACGTCCTTTTAAATCTAAATATCCTCGTATAATGTTCTTGAACTGGTGTTCTAATGATTTGACTTAACTATTAGACATTACATTCTTATTTCTGGTGGCCTCCATGAGACGTGGGTTAATGTTAGCAGTCATCATAATGATACTGCTGATATCATTACCACAATGCGCTGTAAACGTTAGGGCAAATCCCATACCAAGCGTGCCAGCATTTTTAGAAGCGGAGTACATAAACATTAGCATAGAGAAAATCTCTGAAAAAGAGGCTGTTGTTCTCGTAGATGGCGTATATCCTATGAGGTTCACTGGTAAGGGGGGATTTATATACTTTCCAATACCGAGAGAGGCTCTAAACAGCAGTAACATAACAGTGCTTATGGACGGAAAGAGCATCAGATATAATATTACCTGGAGGGGGACTATGTCTAATAACAAGGACTTCCAGTATGAGTCCTCCTTTGGAGTCCTTCCTATGATCTGCTTTAAAACAAATGCAAGTGCTGATGAAAACGTTAGAAATATCAGGATAATTTACACGTACAAAATAAACGTCTCAAACCATCCAAGACCTGGGACGTTTGCAACAATATATGCTATGGGGACTGGGCGCTATTATATGACGTATGCAAAGGAGTGCACAGCTCACGTGAACATTTGGGTTAAG
>QMTU01000046.1 GCA_003663585.1 Thermoplasmata archaeon | reverse complement strand
TGAAGCACAGAATCCCAATCTCATTAGGCACATCAGCATTCGATTTCAACAAGAAAGTCACTTTTAAAATGCCATGTTGCGGAACAAAAATCAGCCTTTACGTTGCCGTCCACAAAAACGCGGAAGAAAGGGAAATTGCATTGTACATTTCGAGATTGCCAATCCCAGAAGATTGGTATAGGACGGAACGAGAATGACAGAATTTTTCAGTGACGGTTTCGAAAGTGGAGACTTTTCGGCGTGGGATAGTGTAAGCGGAAGCCCATCCGTGCAAAGCAGCGTGGTTAATTCTGGCTCCTATGCCATGTCAGCAACAGGAACAAGTAACGTTTACGCCCAGAAAACATTCACAGACCGAACAACAGTCTATATCAGATTCTATGCAAGATGGACAGCATTAGACGATACTCCAGATGCAACGCGGCCTTTAAGAGTTTGTGGTAATAATGGTAGTTCTGGTTTATTTGTAGTTCGTGTGCAAACAAGCGGAATAAGCTTCTATAATGTTTATGGTTCCGCAGGTTGGCATAAATACTCTACAACCATGAATACTGACCAGTGGTATTGTATCGAGGTAAAAATTAAAAAAGGTAGCGGCGACGGAGAATATAGGCTTTGGTTGGATGGAACGGAAGTTATTACGCTAACGGAACAAAACAACAGTTCTATGCCAGATGTAGACACAATTCAAGTAGGATTAACAAAATATAGCGTGACATCTACAACTGTTTACATTGATGATGTAATAGTTGCAGACATTTATATAGGGCCAATAAGCGAAGTCACAGAAATAACTGTCGCTGATTCAATTTCTCTTGCTGATGCTGTCTTGCGCCACAAAACAATCACCCTCACCGATTCAGTAGCTGCTTCAGATTCAATTCTAGGCCACAAAAGCTTCTCTCTCAGTGATGTAATTCAAACAGTTGAGCAAATCCTCCGGAGCAAAAGCTTTTCTGTAAGCGACAGCATAAGCTTAGCTGATGCTATAAACGTAATCAAAGAAATTCTTAAGACTGTAATAGATTCTATTCAGCTCTCAGATTCAGCTTTAGCCCACAGAACCTTGAGCATTCAAGATGCTGTTCAAATAGCAGAAGCAATACTAAGAGGAAAAAGCTTCACGGTATCAGATAGCATTTCCCTCTCTGATTTAATTAACATTGTCAAAGAGATAGTTAAAACTGTTTCTGATAATGTTTCGCTTAGCGATTCAGTGCTTAGACATAAAACTCTGGCTATATTAGATAATATTTCCTTATCAGGAAAAATTTTAAGACATAAGAGCTTCCTGATTCAGGATTCCGTGACATTGAGCGAAACAATTCTGAGAAACAAAATTCTCGAAATCCAAGATCAAATAGCTTTGCTTGAGTCAGTAATTGCAAGCAAGCTTTTCACAATAATTGATCAAATAAGCTTAACTGATGCAGTAGAAATAGTTAGAATAATAAAAGTTATACATGACGCTGTCAAGCTTGCTGAGAAAATTCTGGCTCACAGAGAGCTAGCAATCAAAGACCAAATAAAGCTTTCAGATGCTATAACTCTCATAGGCTTCATAACAAGGATCCTAAAGCTGATCCTTGCTGAATTTTTACCTGTTAAAATAAACACTCAGGACTTTCAGCCTGTCACAATAGCTACAGAATCTTTAACTCTTGTTAATATTTCAACAGAGGAGGTAGTCGAATGATAGATGAAAAACAAGTCTGGCACAGAGGAGAAACATACGGGAGGAGAATTACCATAGAAGACGACAGCGGAAACAAAGTTGATCCGGTAAGCTTGACCATAACAATACAGAAGCCTGACGGAGAAACAGAAACAACTTTGAGCCTCAGCGACTTGGAGAAAGAGAGTACAGGAGTTTACAAGATGAAGTGGAAGATCCCTGAAGATGCTGCAGCAGGCTTGTGGATGTTCACTGTCAAAGCCACACTGAACACAGGAGAAATCGGCATCGAAGAGTTTTACTTGGCTCTCTAAGCATACCCAATATGCTCAAAGACATATTCGCTATGCTTCTGTTGCTTCTACAACTATGCTCCAGCTTGCTTCTTCTATTGAAGGTTCACTGCACACAGACACAGTAATAGTTGCTTCTAAAACTGTTTCGGACATGTAATAGCCTTCTCTGTCCCAATTTACTTCTAAGCAGCCTGAAGCATTCTCAGGCTCCCAATCCATTGTGTACATGTGCAGTGTAGCATTCACGTTGCCTTCTCGGTAAAGGTAGACTGTTATGCTCTTGTTCTCTCCCGGAGCAAAGTATCCCCAATTGATGTACTCGCAAATTTCTGTACAGTTAGAGTCAAAGTAGACTTTGATTCCCAAGGCTTTAATGGTTACATGGGACTGCATGTAGTGCTTGGACACTAAGTAACTTGCTGCATACACCAGAGCTACAGCCATAAAGAGCAACAGAGCAGCAACCACTTTGATCCTGGATTTCATGGCTATCAATTAATACTAAAGCCTGAAGCTATTTAATTTTTTCTTTGCCCAATACGCAATCAAGAAACGCACAGATGCTTCCCTAGCTAACCATAATCCAGCAAGGAGCACTAGTAAACTAATCAAAAATATAAGGAAAGCTGCCAATAGAGCTTCAGGCCTTTCTATGCACAGAATAAATCCACCTATGGAGCCTATAATTCCTCCCCAGCCTAAGTGCAGCAAGAATGAAGCAAGCGACTCTTTATCCAAAGTGATCCCTCCAATCAAATTTCTTGTATTTCCTTAAGGAATCCACTATGAAGTCTACATCGTTCTTAGTTTCAGCTATTCTTGCTATCCCTATGCAGACTCTAACATCTCGAGTAAACTCAGACACCCGATTAACTATATAACTAGCTAAACTAGCTTTGACTCCTTCTCTGTTGACTAAGACTTTAGTCCCAACCTCTTTGAATTCAGTTAAGGTATACGGTTTAAAATAGAATTTCAAGTAGAAGCGGGATTTAAGCTCTGCAGGTATAGCATCATCTCTGTTGCATGCAGCAAAAACTTTTGTATCTAAGACTACTTCAATTTCCTTTCTATACTTAACATCTTTGACTAAACCTGTCTCCATAAGGGAGAGTAACACAGTCATTTCTCTCCTAGGCATCTTGTCTAATTCATCTATAAGCAAATACTTAGGCTTGTACCTGCTCAGAATCCAGGCTAAACCTGCTTTAGTGGTTTTACCGCCTAACAGAAAATAAGAGGAGGGAAGTCGTTGTATCTCGGAGAGGAACAATGACTTAGCTGAAGCAGGTACTCCAGCTAGCAATGCATGGACAGGCTTCTTACTTTTCAGTGCTTTCAGCAGAATCTTCTTGACGTCTTCATAGCCTACTATAACATCGAAGAGATCTCTAGGAAGCTTTGTTGACTTCCTGTGCTTCTTTTTGTACCAAGGCATAGAGAATCCTCAGCAGCTACAGCATTTCGCCTACATGCTCAAGCAAGAACGAATGCCATGTCCTCATCTTCACGTACACTATCAAGATAGGCTTGCCCAGAGCATAAGCTGCTCCTAAATCAAAGAGAGTCCCTTGACTGGTTCCGTCCCATATAACATGGACTTCATCAGCTTCTTTTATAGCTTCAACGTTCCGCTTGTAGATTTCCTTTGCGCACAAATGCTGAGGCGTATCTCTCCCAGGAACATAAGTCTCATAGCCTTCAGCTTCCAAAGCTTCAGCATGCTTAATAGCTTTACTTGTCAAGCCTAAGGAATGAGCTATAAAGATTTTCATGCTATCCCTCCTCTGCTTAACTATCCCAGATCTCTATTTTACCATTATAATAGCGAGTAAAGTGGCAATTGCAGTCTAAGCACTCAAAGAATTCTCCATCGAAGTTTTCTCCTAGCTTGTAGACCTCAATGCTCCTGCATTTAGGGCAAACAACAAGCTCCATTTTGCTATCTCCAAGGATCCAAGTCTGGGTTAGGTATCATGCTCCAAGACTTGCTGAATTGCACTGCATACCGGTCAGGGAACCAAGTTTCCTTAGCTGAAGCTTTAAGCAGCTTCAAAGCTTCTATAAATTTGCTTTCCTTTATCAAGTCGTTGATTCGCTTGGCTGCTTCAGGAGTGACTTCAGCTAGGAATACAACTGCATGCCTGTGCCTGTTGGCTAAAACTCTGATCAGCATGAAGCTTAAATTCTTGTCTTCTTTAGCAGCATTCAAATCAGGAGCAAATGCTACAGTTTCGATTCCGTGAGCGTCTGCTATTCCATAAGCAATCAAAAACATCACCTCCATTAGAGGTCTAATTCTACATATACTGGCTCGTTATTTACCCAAACTATTATGTTATTGACTACAATTCTGACTTTGCATTTCCTGCATAAGTACACAGTTCTTCGTTTTATCTTTTCCTCTATTTTGAGATCTTCAGAACCACACATTGGACATTTCATTTGCTAGCCTCCATTGTCAATAAATTATCAAGATCCTCCATTAAACTTGTCACTCTGTTAGCTCTAGTATTGCAATAAGGACCATAATGCCCAAGACAAATCCTCCAGCACCGGCTAATCCCGACAGAAATATAGCAACTGCTCTCTCCCAGAAAGTCTCAGGTGCTAGCCAAGAATACATTACGTGAGCAAACAGCAAAGCAGGAATCCCTAGCATAGCAGCAATAGCTATTATGGCCAATGCAGCTGCAAGTCTTTCTGACTTAACATGCTTCATTCTTTATCAGTTCCTCCCATATCAAAATATTGACTATAAGGAAGCCAAGCGTAAATATTGGACTCAGCAGTAATGCCAGCAGTAAGTTCTCAAAGAAAAAAGAAATGAGAATGTAAAACCCTAGACTGTCAACGACTATCAGCCAATATCCTAAGATCACTCTGATTGCTTTATCAAGCAACTGTTCTTTCTTCATCTTTCTCCTTCTTTCTTGAGAGCCTGATAATACCTCAGTTTTGCCGCATATGTCACAGATCCTGCAAGTAGCTTCTTGATCTGTATACTTCCATCGGTGAAATCCCAGCAAGCATAGAAATCTGCGTATTCTGATTTTTGCAACTCGGATTTTTCTTTTCATAAAAATTTTAAGCTGCATTGTTGACATTATTGAACCTCCATTTCAAAGCTTCTCTGATTTTAAGCACATCGTCTTCTTTAGCTCCTAAATGCCTTAGTATTACATCGTATATGTCAGACTGCTTGCTTTCATTGTGTATAGGCTCAAATTCTATGTCTGCACTGTATCTTTTGTTCTCCTCGAAATACTGCTTTACCAGCTCTTTGAGCTTATCTTCTATTTCAGGGCCTACGATTTCTCCTTGAACTATGAACTTCTTCTTTAGCATGTGTGCTATTTTGGCATAGTCGTATTCTTTCCTCGTAGGATCCTCTTCGTATTGCTTTAGTATCCAGTACTTAATTGCATTCACAGTTACTTGCTCTAGAACTTCGTCAAGCTCATCCTTTACTTTGCTATAGATCATATTCACAATGCTCTCCCTGTACTTCTCGATCTCTTGCCTAACACGGTACATGATCCAGAATATGTCGTTGTCGCTGAGCAACGCTTCTCTGATTTCACGCTTAAGCTCTTCATGAGCAGCTTCCTCGAATAAGCGCTTAAGTTCATCATCAGGAGGCAAAGGTGGCTTAATAGGTATATTGAACAATCTAAAGTACTCAATCAAGTAAATTCCTAGGCCTATAGGCTCTCCTTTGTCGTTCTTGAATGCAGTGGACAGAGCTTCAAGCTCATAAGTCTTGTTTCTCTTCCAAGTCTCAATGTCCCTCTCGTCGATCAAATTGTATCTAGAGAGGAATTCTAAGCGTCTCTTAGCAAACTTGTTGTTTAATGGTCTCTTCTCAGATACATCGTTAGCCAAGCCTAAGTATTCTGCTATACTAGGATACAAGCCTGCTAAGTGGACATTAGGATATTTCCATGGAGGAAACTTGAACGGCAAATGCCTTGAATTCTGCGTTCCGAATTCGATGGTGCGCAGCATATCCTGGAGCCTGCTTGTAAAGCAACCCTAAAGGAGGGCCGCGGGGTTCGAACAGACTGCTTTACAAGCAGGAATCTCCATATACGTCACCATCGACTAAGTATATTAGATTCTTCTTGTCTTTGTAGCGATCGGTCAAAAACCATATTGCTCGATTGAAATTGCCTCCGGCAGTAACTATGCAGCTGTTAGTTAATTCACTGAAACCCATTTCCACTAATCTGGTTGCGGCCGCGTTTTTCTCAACAAAGATAATGTTCGATGTAGTCTCCAACTCCGATGGATCTAAAGTTCTAGCTATAGTTTCTGTGTAGCCTACTTTCTTCTCCTTATCCCTGAACGAGTATGAGTGCGCATCGAATATGAAGCCTTTGCTCAGATTGCC
>QMTU01000045.1 GCA_003663585.1 Thermoplasmata archaeon | reverse complement strand
GGATATTTATTACCTTTATTAATGAAGTGTTCAGTCTAAAATTTAAAGCAACAGAACCATTTATAGTTTGAGTAAACGTCTCCTCTATAAGTGTTGATGTTTTAAACGTAACAGGAAAAATATTAAGAAAGTATTGCATAACCTAAGGACGGAGAGACGATTAAGCCTAAGACAGCAGGTAAACGAGATTTTGCTAGGGGGCATTTTACGTGTATGCACTCACCAGTAGCTTGGTCTCAAAGAAGATTAGAAAGGAAATTGCACAGAAATTTGCAGCTATAGGATTTGCTATAAGTAAAAGTGGGCTTCAAAAACTTCTAGAGCTGAGTATAGTAGGAAGAGAGCTTGATAAGTTTATAGATAAGCTTTCAAAGGGATACTTTCCAAGAAAGGAAAGAGTCCTCTATCGGGAAGATATTGAGGCGCTGTTCAATGGTAAGTCTATAAAGAAAGAACTCATTAATGATATAGAGCCTAAAATAAAACCAGCACTAGACTTATTGAAGGAGAAAATTCACCATCATGAAGAAATATCAGAGAATAAAGAAATTGTAGAGCAACACTCTAAAATAGAGGCTCTAGAGGCTGAAAAGGAAGAAATACCGGAAGCTGATACTTTTGAGGAGGATACCATCTTACAAGAAGCTCTTAAAGAGACTATGGCAGAAAGTGGCATTCCTGTAGGTA
This sequence comes from Thermoplasmata archaeon, assembly GCA_003663585.1. GTDB lineage: Archaea > Thermoplasmatota > B47-G6 > B47-G6 > B47-G6 > B47-G6. The sequence goes on along the minus strand of QMTU01000045.1, from coordinate 5,796 downwards.
TTCGCATTAAGAGGACACAAGGTGGTGTAGCAATAGAGGTTCCTGAAGATCCCTCCCCAAGTGTGGAAAGCACGGGAATATTATTGAGTAGATTATCATCGCTTAGTAAACTCCACGAATTAGTGAAAGAAGAGTCCTTTGGAATAGAAAATCAAAGTACAGGCGAGGTAGAGTTAGAATATGATTTCTCCGTGAAGACCACTAAAAAAAGGAAGCCTAGAGAAGAATTTGACGCGGAATATGTATTAAAACACTTTGATCCTCAAAAAATGTTCTCAAGAGGTGTTGAAGAGGATTTTATTAGCCTCTTTAGGAGTAGGTATGAAAAGCTCAGAAAATACATAGTAGATAGAATTAACAGGAAAAAGACTTTAAATCCAAAACTTAAGGAAGTAAGAATTCTTTATTCCTCAGAAGTCTCCATTGTGAACAACTCAATAGTAGCCCTCATAGGAGTTGTTAACAACTTCAGAGAGTTAAAGCAAAAGAACATGTACCTCATAGACATGTTTGACAGAGATGGTGTAATACTAGCCCATGTAAGGAAGAAACGGGGAGACCTCATTTTATATCCCGGTGACGTTATTGGCATCATAGGAAGAGCTAAGAGATCCTCAGGAAAAGTAATTGTATACGTTGAAAGTGAGGATTTAGTAGTATTTCCTGAGATAAATCGTAGAAAATTGCCATCTGAGGGCGTATTAAAGGACATTCCTGACTTTAAAGTAGCGATAACGTCGGATATACACGTTGGCAGCAAACACTTCATGAAAGATTCATTTAAGAAGTTCATAGAGTGGCTGAATACCTCTGAGGAAGCTTCAGATATCAAGTTCTTAATAATCCCTGGAGATCTCGTAGATGGTGTAGGAGTATATCCAAACCAGGAGAAAGAGCTTGAAATTCTCGACGTCTATGCACAGTATGAGGAGCTAGCATCGTATTTAGATTTAATAGATGATTCCATAGAGATTATAATAACCCCCGGAAACCACGATATTGTAAGGCCTTCACTGCCTCAGCCGCCACTTCCTAAAGAAGTTCTTATAGGCATCTCTAGGAAAGTGGTCTCTGCGCCAAACCCTGCACTCATAGAGCTATGGGGGAACATGAGGATACTAACACTTCACGGAGTGCCTTTGGAGGATATAATTGCCACCGCACCAGGGCTAAGTCACGACAATCCCACGGATGCCATGAAGTTCCTTCTAGATAGAAGGCATCTAGCGCCCTGCTATGGGGACAAAACTCCTCTGCAGCCTTTACCTGAGGACATGTTAGTAATGGAAGATGACGTCATTCCTGATGTGTTTGTTACGGGTCACGTACACAGGTTTGAGTATAAAGTATACAAAGGGATCCTTCTCATAAACGGATCTACGTGGCAGAAACAGACTCCATATCAGAAAACCCACGGGATTCATCCAATTCCTGGTCATGTCGGCATTGTTGATGTGAAGAAATACGTTCTTGGCTATGATGACTACATTTCCGTGAAAAACTTTGGTGAGTAGCATGGCTCAAAACCCCTATACTGACGAGGACATTAGGGAATACTTCGAAAGACTACAGAGAGAAATTGAGAGAGCCTATGAGATAGCTGAAATGGCACGAAAGAAGGGATATGATCCAGAAAGGCATGTGGAAGTTCCTAAGGCTGAGGACCTTGCTGCAAGAGTTGAAGAGCTTGTGGGTCCAAGGGGCGTTGCGAGGGTTATAAGAGAGCTCACATCCCAAGGAATTGAGAGAGAGCTTATAGCCTTTAAAGTTGTAGAGATGATTGCTAACAAGAAATTTGACGAGTTAAAGAACATAAATGATAAAAGGATCATTTTAGAAAGGGCTATTAGAACAGGGCTTGCAATACTCACGGAAGGTATAGTCGTAGCTCCTATAGAGGGTATTGCTGATGTTAAGATAAAGAGAAATCATGATGGAAGTGACTATGTTGCAGTGTACTATGCAGGTCCAATAAGGTCAGCTGGTGGGACAGCACAAGCTCTCAGCGTATTAATAGCAGATTACGCGAGAAGACTTCTTAAGGTAGGAAGATACATCCCAACAGATGAAGAAGTAGAGAGATATAAAGAAGAAATAGGTCTGTACAAGATCATACAACACTTACAATATGAGCCAACTCCGGAGGAAATAGAGCTAGTAGTCAGGAACTGTCCTGTATGTATAGACGGAGAGGGCACAGAGGACAGGGAGGTATCGGGATATAGGGATCTTCCAAGAGTGGAGACTAACAAGGTTCGTGGGGGAATGTGCTTAGTAATAGCAGAGGGACTGTGCCTAAAGGCATCAAAGCTTAAGAAATACGTTGAAAAGCTTGGAATTGATGGATGGGAGTTTCTAGATAAGATCATAGAAATTCAATCTCATCAGGAGGAAAGGGAGGAACCTGACGAGAACAATGAGGAAGAATATGAAGAGGAAGAAGTAGTAGGGAACATAGAAGAGCTTGAGTCCAAGTACCTTAGAGATATAGTAGCAGGAAGACCTGTTTTTGCACATCCTGGATTTAAGGGAGGTTTTAGGCTTAGATATGGAAGAGCACGCACAGGAGGGATCGCTGGTACAGCGATACATCCAGCAACAATGTACATACTGGAGGAGTTCATAGCCATTGGTACGCAGCTTAAAATAGAGTTCCCAGGGAAGGCTACCGTAGCAACCCCCTGTACGTCTATAGAAGGGCCAATAGTGCTTTTGAAGGACGGATCTTTGGTTCAAGTAGAAGACGTAGAGAAGGCAAGAATTCTCGTAAAAAAGGATATGATAGAGAAGATCATTGATCTAGGAGAGATTTTAATTCCATTTGGAGAATTCTTGGAGAACAATCATGAGCTCCTTCCAGGAGCTTATTGTGTTGAGTGGTGGATACAAGAGGTTAAGGAAATCGTGGGGGATATAGATGAGGACGAGTGGATAAATATAGACGACCCGTTTGATGCATTTTACAGGGCAGAGGAATACGGAGTGCCCCTTCACCCAAGATTTCTCCTCTTCTGGGGAGATATCAGCGCTGACGATGTAGATCTTTTGAGGGAGTACATTTATAGAAATGGAGAGTGGAGAGGAGAGAATCTTTATTTAAAGAAGAATGAAAGGATTAAAACCATACTTATAGAGCTGGGAGCTCTACACAGGGAAGAGGGGGACTACATTGTCGTTGATAAGAGGCTTTCATATCCTCTGCTTAGAGGGTGTGGCCTGGAGCTAAATGGAAACGTAATAGTCCTATCAGAGGACAGGATCAACAGGGCTATAGATAAAAGGGAGAACACAATCGAATACGTCTCAGCCCTTTCTGGCGTTGAGATCAGAAATAAGGCTCCAACGCGAGTTGGAGCTAGAATGGGAAGACCTGAAAAGGCCAGAGAAAGAAAGTTAAAACCTCCGGTACATGGTCTTGTTCCCGTAGGTCTTATTGGTGGAAGCACTAGAAGCATAATAAAGGCCCTAGAGAATGGAGGCAAGGTGAAGACAGAGGTATCAATGCGTGTATGTGAAAAGTGCGGATACAGAACTCCTTTTCCAAGATGTCCTTCATGTGGAGGGCCAACAGCCCTTATAACAAGAGGTCCTGTTAAGACCACTATTGACTTAAAGTTCGCTGTAGAGAATGCTGTAAAAAGGCTAAAAACCCCTCTGCCTCGAGAAGTAAAGGGAGTAAGAGGTCTCAACTCAAGGCTTAAAATACCTGAGCCCATAGAGAAGGCTATACTTAGAGCTAAGCATGGCGTCTACGTGTTCAGAGATGGCACGATAAGATTTGATATGACGGACGCCCCTCTGACACACTTTAAACCAAAGGAAATAGGAGTTAGCGTTGAAAAGCTAAGAGAGCTTGGATACACAAAGGATTATTTAGGCAACGAGCTCACGTCTGACGATCAGATAGTTCCTCTTTTTCCGCACGATATAATAATATCGAGACAGGCTGCAGAGTACTTGATGAAGGTTGCAAAGTTTATAGATGATTTATTGGAGAACTTCTATGGACTAAAGCCATTTTACAACGTTAAAAAGCCTGAGGATCTCATAGGTCATCTAGTAATAGGACTAGCACCCCATACGTCTGCAGGTGTTGTAGGAAGGATTATAGGATTCACTGATGCTAGGGTCTGCTTTGCACATCCGTACTTCCACACTGCAAAGAGAAGAAACTGCGTATCTCCAAGGACAGAAGTGTTTGTGATAGATAGCGAAGGGCTACACATAAGAAGGATAGAAGATCTCTACCGAAGTATTCCAAAAGAGCCTATAGAACTTGATGACTTTGGGACGTTTGGAAAAGAGCCAGAGGATATGTATGTAATATCAGTAGATGAATCTGGAAGAATTACTAAGGGAAGAATAAAGTACGTCACTAAGACCAGAGCTCCTGAACATATGATAAAGATAAGGACATTATATGGACGGCTCATTGAGGTATCCCCAGAGCACAGATTGCTCGTGTTTAGAGATGGAAAAATCATTGAAATAAGGGCCATGGAAGCTAAAGTTAACGATGAACTAGTAGTTTATGGAAAGGAACTTGAAAAAGCTCTTGGAGATGTCTCTAAAGATCCTATAATCGAAATCAGGATAGTAAAACCATCATATGAGTGGGTATACGACATAGAAGTCGATGACTACCATAACTACGCAATAAATGACTTTGTGTTCGTACATAACTGTGATGGAGACGAGGACTCTGTGATGTTACTCCTTGATGGACTCATAAACTTCTCAAGGCACTATCTGCCTGAGAAGAGAGGAGGACTGATGGACACGCCACTAGTCTTAACAACGAGAATAGACCCCAGTGAGGTCGACAAGGAGGTGCAAAGTGTAGACCTCATGCCAAGATATCCGCTAGAGTTCTACAAGGCGACACTAAGGAAGGCTAATCCAAAGGACCTAGAGGGATCTATAATAGAAACTGTGGGTACAAGGCTTAAGGATGGAAAGGATCTATATGTAAACCTGTGGTTCACGCATGATAACGGAGACATCTCTCTAGGACCAAAGGTTACTTCATACTCTGATCCTAGCATGAAGAACATGCAGATGAAGGTAGAGAGACAAATGCGGCTTGAAAGAATGCTAAGAAGCGTTAACCCTGATGATGTCGCAAGAAGACTAATAGACAAGCACTTCATACGCGATATATCCGGTAACCTTAAGGCCTTTTATACACAGGAGTTTAGGTGTACTAATTGTAATTCTAAGTTCAGAATACCTCCCCTCAACAACGTGTGTCCCAACTGTGGAAGAAAAGGATCTATAGTTCTTACGGTCAAACAAGGAAGTGTTGAGAAGTATCTAAGCATTGCTAAAAAGCTTGCAGAGGAGTATAACGTAGGCGTGTATTTAAAGGGAAGAATAGAAGTCATCTCGAACCAAGTTTCAGCAACCTTCGGGCTGTCTAAGGTTAGCCTATTTGACCTTGACGAGAAAAATAACAAAAGACAGACAATAGACGACGTATTAAGAGGTTAACACCTCCGAAATAATTTGAACATCTTACAGAAGCCTAACTTTATCATAATTTTTGGATTATCATGAACTAAGAGGGTTTAAATTAGGACTAAACCATGATGAAATCAATACTAATCTTGATTATTCTGCATAAAAAGTCCTCTGAGGGCATTTATCCTTCTCTATCTCAAGAGGAGAACAAGTATTTGTGGTGCGGGGGCTGGGATTCGAACCCAGGCACCCCTACGGGACGGGGTCCTGAGCCCCGCGCCGTTGACCAGGCTTGGCTACCCCCGCAAGGGCTTATGCGTCTGGACTTCTAAGGAT
>QMTU01000044.1 GCA_003663585.1 Thermoplasmata archaeon | reverse complement strand
TCCTCAGACTACTGGGCACTTGTGTTAAAAGTTGCAAAGAACTCCACTCTTGCGAGGATCAAGAGAGCCCTAACGATAATGGGCAGAAGAGAGGACGAGGCTGAGCTGGACTTCTCGAAGCTCATATACCCTGCGATGCAGGTTGCTGATATATTTTATATGAAAATAGATATAGCATACGGAGGCATGGATCAGAGAAAGGCACATATGCTAGCGAGGGATATAGCAGAGAAATTAGGCATAGAAAAGCCTGTCGCACTTCACACACCCCTTCTCCCCTCGTTGCAGGCAAAGGGAAGGATGGACACAGCCGACGTGAAGATGTCTAAGAGCAATCCTGAGGCTGCAGTACTAATCCACGATGATCCAGAGGACGTTAGAAAAAAGATATTAGCAGCCTATTGTCCTGCAAAGCAGGTAGATGAAAACCCTGTTTTAAAGCTCTACGAGTACATAATATTCAGGTACTACAATGAAGTAACTATAAAGAGGCCTGAGAAGTACGGTGGAGCAATTACATACAACAACTATGATGATCTAAAAAAGGACTTCTCTGAAGGAAAAATTCATCCTCTAGACCTGAAAGAGAACGCAGCAAGGTATGTGAACGAGATACTAGATCCTGTTAGGGAGTACTTTAAGGAGAATCCTGAAAACTATAAGAGGGTTAGGAAACTAGCTCTTGGGAGCTAACATTTACTCCTCCTCTATAATTTCTAATTTTATCTCCTCGCCATATGAGTTATATGCCCTCCAAGAGCTCTCATCGAATGGGTAAGCAACTATTATGTGAACTCCACCAAATCTCTGAAAAGACTCTAAATCTGCTCCAGAAGGTCTTGGATCACCCGATGGATGTGAGTGTGCAGTCCCTACGATCTTTAAATTTACTGGAAGAGCCTCTGGCCTGTATATAACGGCCTCTGGGCTAGAGTTAAAGTAACCAACTATCACTTCACTTATAATTCTCTTCTTTATGCTTCCACTTAAGTAAAAGAAGATCTCATTTGGATAGGCGTCCTTAGAGGCTTCTAGGATGAACTCAAGTACAGGTCTAGTGATCCTCCAGCCTGATCTTTCTGAAGACGTCTTCCATCACCCCTCTCCGTCGTATTCTGATAATTTTAGTCTTTCTACTGTCATCTAGACATACCTTAATTACCTGGCCGTTAGATATCGTGAGGAAAAGCTGCCCATCGAGAATCACATAAGCGCCTTGGTTCTGAGGAGTGACCTCTGTTACCTCATTACCCGGAAGTACTAGGCTTCTTATGGGCTCTCTGTAAGGCGCAATTGGGGTTATTATATATCCCCTGACGCTAGGGTGCACTACAGGCCCTCCTAAACTCAGGACGTATCCTGTAGATCCTGTGGGAGTTGATATTACTATTCCATCACAGTATAAGTTCCAGGAACCTCCAGACGAGAGCTTTATTATGAACTCATTTATTTTATCGAGTCTTTCACCCTTTAAAGAGACTTCATTTGTTACGGAGAACTCCTTCCCTTTATATATAACTTTTAGCCTATCCCTCTCATCTATGACGTATTCTCCGCGTATTAAGCTCTCAAGAGCACTTCTCCAGTCAGTCCATGGTACTTCAGTCAAAAAGCCTATTCTTCCGATCTTTATTGGAAGCACAGGCAGATCTACATATAGAAGTGCCCTAAGTATTGTTCCGTCTCCTCCAACAGTTATTAAAACGTCTCCCCTTGAAAGATCTCTAAGAGGAACTCCCTTGCCAATCCTAGCAAACTTGGAAACGCTCTCCTCTACAATAACCTCGATGCCGTTATCACTTAGAAATCTAAAGATGTTCCTCAGGATCTCTATTGACTCTATTCTATCTACTCTCCCAAAGAGGGATACTCGATTCAACATATCAGCATCTTCCCCTCTAATGAGGCAAAAACACTAGTTCTAACATCTAAGCTTATAGGAAGATCTTTAAGGCTCTTACAGAATCTATTAACAACAATGCCTCCGTTTTCCCAGACAAGAAATGCTCCCGCAGCTATGTCTACAACTCTTAGTCTCTCTGCTGGTTGGAAATAATACCTTAAAGCACCAACAGACACTAGAGCGAGCTCTAGTGCGGCAGCGCCTAGAGATCTAAGCTTTCCTGAGTAGAGCTCATCATTAACCTGCTCTCCTAACTCATTTCTAATTTCTCTTGCGTGCTTTCCAAGATATATGACCTTCATGTCCGTTTTAAGTGGTCTTGTGACCTTTTGATTGTTCCAGTAGATCCCACGACCCTTAAACGCGTAGAATTCATCTGCACTTACCACGTTATACACGTACCCAAAGTATATGTCCCCCAAGGTTTTGCTTCCTATAGCTATTGAAACGCCATAAAATGGAATGCCATTTATTGCATTATTCGTTCCATCTAACGGATCTAGTATTAGACACTCCTTATATCCCCTATCCAAGAATCCCGTCTCCTCACTTAACACGTTCAGCTCTGGATCGTATTCATCTATTATGTAGAAGGCCGCTTCCTCTGCAATTTTATCTACGAGCTTAGTAGTGGTTCCATAGGGATTTTTTCCCACTGGTCTTCTCCACTCCTCCCAATTAACTTCAGATATCCTGTCAGCAATGTAACGAGATATGTCAAATGCCAACTTAAGGGCAAGCTCTAGGTCTATCATAAGAGCACCTCGCAACATCTTAAATTGCTACTAGACACACACTAAATCACAGGACAAATGCCTCCTTTAAGGCCTTTAACACCACCCTTTAAGCTATATGCCATTACACCTTGCTCTCTAAGCTCAAGAGCTATTTCCCTGCTTATTATCCCGTCCTCACAGAACACTACTACTATTTTATCTCTCACGGTCTCAACGTCAAGCTCCTCAAACCTTATAGACCCAGGAACATCTTTTCTTGGATTACTTCTTGCGTCTACAAGCACTGAGCCATGTGGAATGAAGTCTATTTCAAGGTTCTCGTATGGAAGCAGACCCTTAGGATCAAAGTCCTTCACCTTATACTCGGTGACCTTGCTCATGGCATCCTCAATAAGGTCTTTTATCTTGTTTTCTTCATTTATTGTTTTCTGAGGCCTTGGCCTTGTTACAACCCTTCCTGCAACAAGAGCACAGTACTCCCTAACGTTCTTTGATAGGTCATATATTCCTATCTTCTCCCTTGATAGGCTTATTATCTCCTCCTTGTCTAAACCTGCAAGTGGTCTCAGAACTTTACACCTCCTAAGGGATTCCTCTATTATCTTCAAGCTATGTAGTGTCTGAGAGGAAACCTGCCCAACGCTCTCTCCAGTTGCTAGTAGCTCTATCCCATTTCTCATTGCAAGATCCTCTGACACCTTATACATAGCTCTCTTAAGCACAATCTGCTTGTATTTCCTGTCAACGAGCTCAATAATCCCTCTAGACACTTCTCGGAAGTCCACTATGTATAGTTTAGAACTGTCCGAGAATCCCCAGCGATCATATAAGGTCTTCAGAACAAGCCCCATATGGTACGTCTGTACCGGGCCCGTGAGGTTGAAGTGAATGAAGTCTAAGGAGAAGCCTGACATCCACATCATCCAAGATGCTACAGGAGAATCAAATCCTCCAGAGAACATCATAAGGGCTCTTCCGGAGAGTCCAATTGGAAGGCCCTTAGGCCCCTCTATTACTTTCTCCTCCAACAAGATCTTCGAAACTCCAAACATTCGTGAGAGCTTCTCCACTACTTCATGATCTGAGCTTATGATTATCCCATCTGGGAGCACTTCTATCGCATCAGCATCAGTGATTGTACTCTCTATGTTGCTCCTAAGGGCTTTTAGAGCTTCCTCGTCAAGCCTTGTAGGAACTACTTTGATCTTCATGAGATCACCAAATTGGAGAAGTTCTTCAAACAATATTATTTAAGGTCTTGGTTACAATTAAGTATATCTTGGAGTCACCTCGCGTGCCCTGTTTATGGTCACGCATCCTGTATAGGGGCGGTACGCTTGCCGACCACTATAGAAGTGTCATTCGGAAGGATAGTTATAGATGGAGTGGAATACGATTACGATGTCGTCATATATCCTGATGGACGTGTAGAAAGAAGGCTAAAGGAGATATCTAAGAAAATACATGGAACGAGTCATAAGCTTGATATAGAGGAGATAGTGAACTACCTTGGGAATGGGGAGGAGGTCGTGATTATTGGCACTGGAATATACGGAATGCTTGGACTTACAGAGGACAGTAAGAGGCTTTTAAGCGACCTAAAACTTGAGTACATGGAACTTCCAACAGAGGAGGCTGTGAGGAAGTACCTCGAAATAAGCTCTAGAAAAAGAGTTCTTGGAGTGTTCCACATAACATGTTAGCGGTGTCACAGAGTGATCTGAGATGAGGACTGAGGAGAAGGTGATGTACTCATATGCCCGAAGAAAGGATACTGACAGGATAGTCTCTCTTGAAAAGTTAGTAATACCCTACATGATGTTCAAGATATTTTCCCTCACAGTTCTGGGATACTTCCTAGTAGAGAAGCTCTTAGAATACTTTCCTGAGGAAAAATCGTACCTTCTCTTTGTAAAGAGCGTTGCCTTTGCCACAATAAACTTTAATGAGAGGATTTTCGTTGCGTATATAGTTACTACGGGTCTTGCAATGCTTTTCTTTTATACAATACTCACATACATGCTCTCCACTATTGACAAACATCCAGAAAGGGCTATAGACTTCATAAAGAACACATGTTATACTCTCTGGAATAACGAGGAGTTAAGCTCTGATGATACTGTGAAAAGACATATAAGTGATGTTTTATCAAGCATAAGCGCCTATAACGTCAGTAGAAGACACATGGGTGCCTACGTACTCTTCTCACTACTCGGCTACGGCTTCCAGCTCTCTGGAGCAAACGTACTAATACTAGCACTGGGACTTGCTTTGGAAACTATAACACTCCTACTAATACAGAGCTATGGCGTTATGAGAATATACAACCTATCAAAAGCCCTTGATCATGCATATTATGGATTCTTAAAGCTTTCAAGATATATAGACACTCCAATGAAGGCTGTAGGAGGCACAAAGTTCTCCCTTACACTTCATTATCGGGTGTACCACCTAATAATAATACTGGGACTTTTTGCAACGATATTGGGAGGCATTGTAGCATATCTAGTAGTCTTCGCGAACTTCGTGAAGTTCATTCTTGCGCTTACCCTTTACATTTCAAGGGAATGGTCCCTTGAGGATGCTGTCCTCGACTTCTTCTACGCAGTATCAAGGAAGTACTAAAGGTGTGACACGTGAGTGACTATTTACCAGTTAACTGCAGGATCAGAGATAACAAGTACTGTGGAAAGTGCTGCTATAACACGAAAATGATACTAACATTTGATGATATACTGAGGATCTCGTCCCTTGGGTATGATCCAAATGACTTCGTTATCATTGATGAGTATCCACGACTAAGAAACGTTAACGGGCATTGTGTATTCTTAGATGAGAGCACGAACTCCTGTCTAATATACGAGCATAGACCAATTGGATGTAAGTTATATCCCTTAATTTATGATCCCGAGAAGAACACTATAAAGCTTGATGATTTCTGTCCAAAGCGTAATGAAATTCCAGAAGAGGAAATTAAAAGACTGAAGAGAGTTATGGTTAGGCTACTGAGAAATATAGGCATTCTTTAAAGTGTAATCTCTTTACTGCTTCCAGGACCCGTGGAAACATTATCAACATCTTTATAAAATAATATTGGCCAAGATTATCTAGAAGTACTTCATATTGGCGCCTACTGGGGGTGACTAACTTGAAGACCGAAATAGTTCATAGACCATCTTTCTCACTTCTGAGAGTTGAGCTCTCGCAAGGAGAGGAGATAACAGCTGAGGCTGGAGCTCTAGTTTACATGTCTCCCGAAATAAAGGTAAGAACCACAACTGGAGGCGGCGTGTTTTCAGGTCTTCTCAGAAAGCTGACAACTGGAGAATCTATGTTTGTGAACACATACTATACCGATTCGAGAGGATATCTTGCCTTAGCTCCATCATATCCAGGAGATATCGTTGAGATAGACGTAAACGGGGGTCTTATCGTAGCAGATACGGCATACCTAGCGAGCACAGGCTTGGAGCTTGGAGTGAGGTTTACAGGATTTAGAGGAGTGTTCATGCCTGGAGGCATGTTCTGGTTCCACCTTTCCGGAATTGGAAAGGCATGGATATCCACGTATGGAGGAATAGATGTTATAGAACTTAAGCCTGGGGAGAGAATACTCGTCGATAACATTCATGTTGCGGCGTTTACAGAGGGAATGCAATTCTCCCTTAGATCATTTGGAAAGTTAAAGTCTATGCTCTTTGGTGGAGAGTACATACTCGTCGAGTTCGTAGGCCCTGGTAGAGTGTATGTTCAATCAAGAAACCTCCCATCGTTTGCACATGTCCTCGCTAGGTTCATACCAAGCAAATAATAAGGTGACGAGCTTATGAGACACGAGAAAGGGCTAAGGGTGTCAATGTACCTTATACTTATAGCTCTCGTCGTTATATATATCTCTATAGCTGTAGCAATACTCATCAACGACTGGTTCTCTTGGAAGAAGAACGCTTTAAGTGATCTTGGAGG
>QMTU01000043.1 GCA_003663585.1 Thermoplasmata archaeon | reverse complement strand
TAACATACATGTGAATTATTCCTCTATCCCTTATCGTCTTTAGGGCGTGTTCTAAGAAGTCTATAGAGTGGTGAGGGAAGTTCATGACAACGTGGTCTGCCTTAAGGGATTGTGAGATTTTTCTGCAATCAGAGACAAATGCTAGTACGTTGTCCTGAACCTTGTTCAACCTGGCACTCTCGTAGAGGTAGTGAATTGCGTATGGGTTTATATCTGTTGCATATACAAACGCTCCTTTTCTTGCAGCAAATATTGAGAAAGGACCATAGCCTGAGAACATGTCAAAGACTACATCTCCCTCAGAGACATACTCTGAGAACTTCTTATGTTCTTCAGCAAGCCTTGGTGAGACATATACCTTAGATATGTCAACCTTAAATCTCATCCCGTACTCCCTATGAATGGTCTCTGTCCTTCTTTCTCCTGCTAGGTGTATTAGCTTGCGAACCCTGTATAAACCCTTTACTCCCAGATCCCAATAGACGGACTTTACGCTCTTGTACGTCTTAAGTATTGCTTCCCCTATATTTCTAGCGTATTCTCTTAACTCATTTGGTATTTTAATTAATACGATATCCCCTATTTGATCGTAAGATGTTGGTAGATATTTTCTTAGATGATCTGGGACGTCTACAATCTCCTTGTATGTCTTTACCTTGTGTCTGTACTCAAATTCTTCGTATACTACTTTAAGCCCCATCCTTTTGACAAATTCAACGCTCTCTTCCTTTATCGGAAATATAACATAATCATTCACGGCCTTTGGCCTTAGTTCACTGTTCAATGCATTGGCCTCTATGAGCTTTCTTTTAACGCTCTCTGCAACCTCTTTTTTAACTAGGACTCCTGGAGAAATCGTTCTCATGATAATCACTTGAATGCAGCCCTATTTTTCATAAGAAGGGCTATTGCAATGACGTCTAAGACTAGAGCTGCAAAGAGAAGTCCTATGACTACAAGGTTTCTTGAGATGTACGCAAGACCAAATGAGTAGAATATGAGAATTGAGAGGATTATGGAAAGCGCTATAAAGTCCCTTGAGTACGTCCACCTTAATGTTAAGAAGAGAACAGTCCCTATAAGAGCAAGCGTTATAAAGGCGAACACGGCTCTTACGTAAGATATTTCAAGGAATAGAAGGGAGTTTCCAGCACCTGCTAGAAGGTATGTCGCTAAGAAGAAAAGAGCGGACAATCTTATTTGACGCCATGTTCTTGAGAAGGGCATTCGCTCCTTAAGGATATCATCTAAAAGCCCGTTAAGCTCTTTAAAGAAGGCTCTTCTTCCACGCTCTTTTATATACTTCGTCCTACATATGTTCAGTATTTTCTCTATACTCTTAAGAGATTCCTCTGAGCATCCCACTTCCTCTATGAGATTGTATACGAAGTTCATTCTTAGATAGATCCTATACTTTGTCCACCTTGGTAGAACTCTACCATCAACGCTCTTTATGTTATTAAATGCCTTCTGTAACATATTGAGGCATTCCTTATTAGATCCTTTCATAGATCTCCCTCTACAATCTCCCTTCACGATGTAGAGTTCGCAAGTGAGGACAAATCTTAGTACGACAATTCTAGAAAATATTTATATTATGAGGTCTGATAATAGTTTAAAGCTGTTCCTAGCATATAAAGAATGTGGCCAGGAAACGCTCTGACGATGATAAGGTGTATGACATGGATCTGTTTTCTGCAATAATTGGATTCATTACGGGAATGGTCCTCACGATGGTTGCCATGGAATACATGCTCTACAGAAGCCAAAGAAATGTTATATTGAGGGACTGGGATCTGAGCTCTGAGGAGAACTTAAGGATATGCGCCACAAATGTAGGGGACGTTCCCATACCATATGACACGAGAATTGTCGTGAGGAAGGGGGCAAAAGTACCGCCTGAGATTTCAAGAAGAGCTCTAGTTAAGGAGGCAGAAAACGTGAACATGAACTTTGCTCTCTCAGAGGATAGGGCATATATATTTATGGGATCATTAATGAGAGGAACTCCAGCAATATTAACTACTGACGAGAGCATTCTTGAAGAGCTCGATAGTATCTTCAAGAGGTTTTGGGAAGAATCTGAAAGGCATATTTATGAGCTCTCAGAATCTCTAGAGAGCTTGGAGGAGTTCTCTGGATCGCTAGTTAGAATAACAGGAAGACTTCTGAATCCAGAGCTCCTTAGACATGGACACGAGGCTAGGCTAGTTCTTCCAAATGGTCGTGTTATATCTGTTGTGCTCTCCTCGGACTCAAGGGTGGACGACGTTGGAATACTGAGCCTTCATGGAACATTTGTTGAAGTAGAGGGAGTTCTTAGAGTATCCGGTGACAAGATTATTCTAGAGGCCTCTTCTATAAGGAGGACTTGAGGTATATGACAACAGTAGGAGCTGTTATTCTAGCAATCGTTGCTATGGCATCATGGGGCTTGGCTCCTATAATCTACAAGCCTTTCATGGGTACATTGGACGGTCTTAGAGCAAATGCTGTAAAGAATAACTTAGCTGCTGTACTTGGAATTTTCATAGGAGCGTTTTACGTGACTAGGGTATCGTTGGACGTGTTGAGTGTTACAGGCATTGTCGTGGCGACTATCATGAACATTATAATTGGCGATGTGTTCTACATGGAGGCCATAAGAAGGGGTGGTGTAAGCGTTGGGACGCCAGTGTCGTACACGTTTCAGGTGTTTGTAGTCCTTTTTTCTTGGCTCCTCTTAGGAGAGAGGATAACAATCCTAGGAATGCTAGGAACTGTATGTGTGGTCGTGGGAATATTCCTTGTAAGCTACTCACTTAGAGATGTGAAGGACGTGTTAAGAGGGGTCTTTTTTGGCCTTATAACGGCGCTTATATGGGCTGTGGGAATAACTATATATGGGTATCTCCTTAAAGAAGAGGTGCCTCCAGAAGTTCTTATATTCCTGAGGGGAATTATAATTCTCCTAGTATTCGGACCACTGGCATTCCACATAATGAAAAGGAAGGATATAAAACCTAGAAACATAATCATGTTGAACATAGGAGGCCTCTTTGGTATACTTATTGGATCCTTTGCCTATTACTATGCCGTGTACCTCGCTGACAATCTTGGTATGATAACTGTGATATCATCTGCATCTCCAGCATTAAGTATTGTCCTATCTCAGTTGATATTCAGAGAAGGTACGATGTTAAATCTTCGATGGGATACGTATGTGGGTCTTGTGCTCGTAGTCATGGGCATCTTCCTCACAGCTGTTGGAGGTGTTTAAGTTTTGAAAGATAAGTTTATTGGCGCCATATTAGGGTTTGTTGTTGGAGATATATTAGGAGCCCCCTTTGAGGGAATGAGCCAAGAAGAGATTAGGAGCGCCCATGGGTATATAAAAGGCCCTGTGAAGGCCGACTGCTATACCGACGACACGATAATGATGAGTCTCGTTCTTGACTCAATAATAGAGCTTGGCAAATATGATCCACGAGATGTTTTAAGGAGATATCTAGAGAACATAGATAAAATCCATGGTATAGGAATGACCACGTACTATGCGCTCTCAAATGCAAGCATCTCTGACATACATAAAGGGGGAAAGGTTGCGAGGGATCTAGGTTATGGCTATGGTAATGGCCCTCTGATGAGAGCTCCTCCCATAGCGCTTTATCACTTTTTCAACCAGAATGATGAGGAGCTCGTTAGAGATGTTATGGAGGAGACCCTACTAACCCATTACACTCCAACAGCAGTGACGGCTACAGTGATGTTCAGCAAGTTCTTGATCTCTATAGGCAGGGGTCTTAGCACTGAGGACAGCTACTTAGAGGCGCTTGATTTGATAAACCTTATTCCTGAGGAGTTCATTGACTACGAAATACCGAAGGTCTTTGAGGAGTCTCTAAATAGGAATATAGAATCACTAGAGCAGAGGGAGGTTCGTGGATATATAAAGAACACAATAAGGATCTCAATAATGGCGTCGTATGAGGAGGACTTCGCCGGAACCCTCCTTACTCTAGTGAACTTTGGCGGAGACGCTGACACTAACTGTGCCATAGCAGGAGCTGTTCTTGGGATAAAGCTTGGAGTTAGTGAGATACCGGAAGAATGGCTTGAATACGCATCACTAAGGGATGATCTAAGGAAAAAGGTGGAAAAGCTCTATGAGCTAGCGTGCTCTAAGAAACCTTCTTAGCCCCTCTTACTATCCTAAGAGCTCCTGTTATTGTTGTAATGATAGGATCAAGTATAGGGGCCACTGGAGGAGAGTATGCTGTCTCTAGGAACTCAAGTGATTCCAGAGAGCATCCTGTGAGCACACTTGCTGCGATGACGTTTATACGAAGTCCAGCGTTTCTTCCCATAGCCTGGAATCCAAGTATTCTGCCCTCATGAGAGAATAGTATCTTTGAGACGAAATCCTCTCCTCCAGGATAATAATTAGGTAGATCCTTTGAAACTGTAACAACACTTCTGAAAGGAATTCCCGCGTCCTTTAAATCACTTGTAGTAGGCCCTACACATGCAATCTCAACGCCAAATAGTTTTGTAACTCTTGTATTCAGGACTCCTTTAGGAAATGACACATCTCCACCCGCAGCGTTAGTCCCTGCTACAAGGCCCTGTCTAAAGGCTATGCTTCCAAGACCTACTGGAATTGGCTTTCCTGTTATGAGATCTGGATATTCAGTACATTCTCCGGCTGCGTATATTCCAGGAACATTAGTCTCCATTTTTTCATTAACCCTGATTCTTCCGGTTTTACCAAGCTCTATCCCCGTACCCTCTATAATTGAGATGTTAGGTCTTATTCCAAGGGCTGATACTGCTAAGTCACCTTCTATAACTCCCTTGGAGGTTTCCACCACTACCCTATCATCCTCCTCTCTAACGTCCTTAACCATGGTTCCCATCATGAGCTTTACTCCATTTTCAGAAAGCACTTTGGATACCCTAGTTCCAAGCTCCTTGTCAAGGAACTTAGGCAGTGGATAGTCAAAGTACTCTACAAGCGTTACTTCCACTCCCAGCTCACGAAGGGCCTCTGATACCTCACACCCTATGGCTCCTGCTCCTAGGACTATGGCTTTCTTTGATCTCTTAGCAACGTCCCTAATTCTAAGGGCATCATCAAGAGTTCTTAGATTGAAGATCCTATTATAGCCTTCATACTTTGGTCTATCATGAGAGCCCGTGGCGATTACCAGCCTATCATACTTTATTTCCTCTCCTTGATCCGTAGTCACCTTTCGGTCCCTTATGTTAATAGACGTCACCGTAGTCTCAAGCCTTAAGTCAATGTCATGTTTTTCATACCACTTCTCGTCAAACTCTATCGCCATGTCTCTGCTAACCCTTCCAGAAATAATGTATGGGAGTACACATCTTGAGTACAGTGGATATCTTTCCCTCTCTAGGACTATTATCTCGTGCTCACCCTTTTTGTCGATCATTCTTGCCGCCTGTGCTGCGGTTGTTCCAGAGGTCATTCCGCCAATGATGACGATCTTCATGACACTCCACCAAGGATGAAAAAGAAGGTGTGGGATTAATTTTAATTTCTTTTTAATCGGCTCTTAAGTGTTCTAAGTCATCCTGGCACTATCTTGGTTCCCGTACGTTCTTCAAAGGCCTCTAAAGCTTTGTCTAATGATGATATTATGGCTACGTTGCCTGTGTGTCTTACAAATCTTATAGATGCGAGAATCTTTGGCCCCATGCTTCCAGGGGGGAAGTGTCCCTCCTTGTAGTATCTCTCGGCCTCGGAGACTGTCATCAAGTCTAAGGGCTTGGCATTGGGCTTTCCAAAGTTTAGATAGACCTTTTCGATGGCAGTTAGTATGAGCATTTTCTCTGCGTTTAGCTGTGTAGCAAGTCTCTCAGTAGCAAGATCTTTGTCTATAACCGCCTCTACTCCCTTAAGGCCTCCATCTTCAGCTCTTATTACAGGTATTCCTCCACCGCCTACTGCTATAACAATAGTGCCAGACTCAACAAGGGATCTTATGGCATCTATCTCTATGATCTCCCTTGGATCTGGTGAAGGAACAACTCTTCTCCAACCTCCCCTTCCAATGTCGTATTTCATAGTGTACCCTTTTTCCATGAGCTTCTTTGCCTCCTCCTCAGTATATGTAGGTCCTATGAACTTTGTTGGGTTTTGAAATGCTGGATCGTTCGGATCTACGAGTACTTGAGTAACTATAGTTGCTATTGGCTTTTTAATGCCCCTTCTCTCAAGCTCATTCTTAAGAGCCTGTTGGATCCAATATCCAATCATCCCCTGGCTCTCAGCTCCGCACACATCAAGGGGCATTGGAGGAACTACTTTAGCTGATATTTCATTTCTTAAAAGTATATCTCCAACTTGAGGGCCATTCCCATGTGTTATTACAATGTCCACACCCCTCTCAATGAGTTCAGCAAGATACTTTGCTGTTAAACGCACATTTTTCATCTGGGACTCTGCATCCCTCTCATTATTGTTCCTTTGTATAGCATTTCCTCCTAGAGCAATGACAATAGGCCCTGTCATCGTCATCACGCTCCACATAGAAGAACTTATAAGGAGGGGTAGAAGTGATGTTAGTAGATATACTCTAGTGTCATTTGTTGTCTATATTACTTGTAGGAGATATCAATAGATGTATGCTTTAAATAGGCATGCTACTATAAGTAGTTT
>QMTU01000042.1 GCA_003663585.1 Thermoplasmata archaeon | reverse complement strand
CAGTATGACCTCTGGATTAACATATCTGGAGGAAAAATTGGAGAGTTTATCAGCCATGTTTTCAGCGCGATTTCGTGAGTTTACAAATATAAGAGCCTGACCTCTATTCTCTAAGAAGTACTTTAGAAGATGCGTTATTTCATTGCCTTCTAACGGAATATAATCTACAGGTTCAGAGCCATCATATATTATTATCCTATCCATAAAGTGTATGCCCTTGTAGAGCTTTACAGGGCGCCAGTCAGTCTGTATGTAAACAGCATCCATCCATTTAGCCAGATCCTCACCATTTGGCATTGTTGCTGATAGTCCAATGATCTGAGTATCTCTATTTATAAGGGCTTTTGTAATAGAAATCTCCAGAGGAGGCCCTCTCTCTGGGTCTCCTATCATGTGGATCTCGTCCGCAATAAGGACGCCCACGTTTCTTAATATACTCTTATCATGTCTTAACATTGAGTCAAACTTCTCATAAGTGCACACGACAACATCACTCTTATAAACTTCTCTCTCAACTTTATCGTAATCACCTGTAGATATTGTTATAGAATATCCCAATCTCTCTAAGCCCTTAAGTTCTCTATGCTTCTCCTCTGCAAGTGTTTTAAGTGGTGTTAGATATATGGCTCTTTTTCCAGATAGAAGAGCATTTATAGTTCCTATATAACCAATTATAGTCTTCCCCGCTGCAGTTGGTGCTGCAACAATGATATTTTTTCCATTAAGAACGTGAGGTAATGCTCTCCTTTGATAATGATAAAGGTTCCTTATTCCGAATATTTCATTAAGTATATTTAAAACGTTATTACTTGCATTCATATGAGATCCAGCCTCTTAGCAGGCCTCTGCTATTCACCTTAAAGAGCGTTATAGCACTCCAATAAGCAAGACTATGAGCTTTAACGGTTGCGCACCTTACTGAACATAACACCTTAGAGATTACACAACTACGTGTTCACAATTAAATTATTATTGCATACTACACTTTTGGTATAATAATGGTATCCATGCTAATGCTCACTTAGGAGGTCAGGGAATGGCCGAGGTTAAGCTCCTCTCGGTAACTAAAAAGTTTGGCAACGTGACTGCTGTAGATGATCTTACATTGGAGATAAAGGATGGAGAATTCTTTGTGCTTCTAGGACCATCTGGTTGTGGAAAGACTACAACATTAAGGGTAATAGCTGGTTTAGAGGAGCCTACAGCAGGAGAAATTTACATAGGGGATACTCTAGTGGCAAGTCCTGAGAAGGACATATTTATACCCCCTAAGGACAGAGATGTTGCTATGGTCTTTCAGAACTATGCCCTTTATCCTCACATGACAGTCTACGAAAACATAGCGTTCCCACTAAAGATAAGGAAAGTTCCAGAGGAAGAGATAAGGAAAAGGGTAAAGGAGGTTGCTGAACTACTAGGAATAGAGGAGTTACTTCACAGAAAACCAAGGGAACTATCAGGAGGACAGAGGCAGCGTGTTGCTCTTGGGAGAGCAATAATAAGACATCCTAGAGTGTTCCTTATGGATGAGCCACTTAGTAACCTTGATGCAAAGCTTCGCGTTAGGATGAGGAGCGAGCTTAAAAAACTACAGCGTGCTTTAGGCGTTACAACGATTTACGTAACTCATGATCAAGTGGAAGCCATGACTATGGGAGATAGGATAGCAATACTTAACGATGGAAAGCTCCAACAAGTGGGGACGCCTGATGACGTGTATAACAAGCCTAGGAATCTGTTTGTAGCCGGGTTTATAGGATCTCCACCTATGAACTTCCTTGACGCAACGCTTGTTGAAAGGGACAGGGGCATATGGGTGGACTTTGGAGAGTTCATGCTGAAGCTCCCTGAAGAAATGGCTGACATCGTTAGGTCAGAGAGATATATTGGGAAAGAGGTAATCTTTGGTATAAGACCTGAGGACATATATGATGCGCTCTTTGCTCAAGTGAAGATCCCAGGAGAGAACATGGTTCGTGGGAAGATAGAGATCGTAGAGCCATTAGGAAACGTCAACATAGTGCACTTCTCAGTTGGAGATGTGCATTTTACAGGACAGTTCTCAAGGGACTCAAAGGTTAGAGAAGGAATGGAAATGGACATAGTGTTTGACATGACAAAAGCTCACGTTTTTGATAAGGAAAGCGGTGAAGCAATATTCTAATATCATGCGCTCTTTGAACTATTTTCATAAAAGTTTAGGTGAAAAGAGTGTACAAACTTATAGGGGTTAGGGAGGATGAGTTATTTGGCAGGACTGTGACTGTAGAGTTCTCTAAAGAGTATCGTGGAGAGGAGTACTCATACGTTGTTGGAACATTTAATGCCTTTTCTCCGGGAAGCTTCAGAATGAGAATATTGGGAAAAAGGTTTTGTACAAAAATAAGCCTTCCTGAGGGAGTTTGGTATTATCTCTTTTATACCTCTAATGGATTTGAAATTGATGAGGAAAACAGGGATCGATGCACGTACAGAAATCCTGCATATAATTTCTCATCAACTGTTAATATTTGTCGTGTATCCTGGGAAAACGGCACCTTGGAGGACGTAGTTTATCATGCTCCTACACCTCTGTACGTGTTATCTACTGATAGAAGAACGTGTATTATACGTCTCAGAATAAAGAAGTGTGTTAAGGATTTACCAAGATTAGAGGTTCGTGGAATGGGAAAAAAGAGGATGAAGCTTATTGCTAGTGACGATCTTTTCAACTATTATGAGGTACTTCTGCCGTTTAAGAGGATAATAGAGTATTCTTTTATTGTAGGAGATAAGAAATATGGACCATTTACGGCAGATGTGGATGCAATTATGAGCCTAGTAAGAGCTCCAGACTGGGCGTACTCCCTTAATTTCTATCAGGTAATGGTTGACAGGTTTTGCCCTAGAAGTAATAAACCAGATCCCCTTGGGCACTTTGGAGGAAATATAAGAGACCTGATAGAAAAGTTGAACTACTTAAGAGAGCTTGGAATAAACGCTCTCTATCTCACGCCCATATTTGAGTCAAAGACGTATCATTCATACGACGTGGAGGACTACTATAGCGTTGCTAGCAAGTATGGTGGAAACACTGCACTAAGGGAGCTCATTGATGTGGCTAAGAGGGATAACATCAGAGTTTTTTTGGATGGAGTTTTTCATCACACGAGCTTCTTTCATAAGTTCTTTCAAGATGTCATAGAAAATGGCAATATGTCGAAATATTATGCTTGGTATCGTATAATCGATGAGAAGCGTCTTAAGATTTTTGCAAAAAAAGTGTTTAAGGTGTGCTATGAGGAGAGAGAGTTTTATAAGATGTCTGACGGAGAAAAATTGCCATATGAAAGCTTCTTTAGCGCATGGATAATGCCAAGGCTAAATCACGATAATCCTGAAGTAAGAACATTTGTAAGGAATGTGATAGTGTTCTGGATTAAAAACTTCAAAATTAGTGGATGGAGGTTTGACGTAGCTCATGGAGTTCATCCTAAGTTTTGGCAGGATGTACTAGAGGACCTCATGGAAAAATATTATTTATTCGGAGAGATAATGGACGACGCTAGGCTATGGATTCATAGGTGCTTTAATGGATTCATGAACTACTCTCTCTATAAGTCTCTTATTGAGTACTTTGTCTATAGAAAAATTAGCAGTGAACAGCTCTTAAGGAACCTTATGCTGCTTAGAGCATATTATGGTCCATATGAGCTATTAGCATATAACTTTCTAGATAACCACGATACTAGCCGATTTTTAGGCCTCCTTAAGGGAGATGTTGATAAGTATCTGTGTGCTCTTGCGTTTCTTTATACATATCCTGGGATCCCCTCTATTCTATATGGAGACGAAATAGGGCTCATGAAGGTAAAGGCTCTAGATGAAGAACAAAGAGAGCCCATGATCTGGGATAAGAAGGCATGGGACATTAGAATTTTTAGCTCCATACAAGAGCTTATAAGGCTAAGAAACAGCAGAGTTGCACTTCAAAGAGGTATATTTGTTCCAGTAAACTTCAGAGATGATATTCTAGATTATATGAGAATTTATAAGGAGGAAAAGGTCAGAGTAATAATAAATTACTCAGGAAAAACTGTTTTAAGGAGTTTTATGGGGAAAATTATTGTTCTTAGGAGGGCTAAGGTGCTAGAGGAGGGCCTTCTAGAACTCAGCCCGTATTCGTATGCTGTCATGTGTATATGATAGTAAGCAACATGGTATCAAGGCTCTATTACAGAAAGTGTTCCTAATATATTGGATTAAAATAAGATACCAAACAATACAAGATCTATAGGGTAGTTAAAAGCTTTATAATAAACTGGAGTGATGAGTTATGAAGTTAAAGATCGTGCGAACGATCGCACTATCTGCACTAATAATCCTAGTAGCTCTTCTGGGCTGTGTTGGTGGTGGAGGCGGAGGAGCAGCTCCAACGCCATCTCCTAGTCCCTCACCCACACCCTCAAAAGTTACAATAGTAATATGGCACGCTGTTCAGGAGTCAGAGAGGCAGGTCTTCGAGAACCTTATATCGCAGTTTGAGGCAACACATCCAAATATTGACATTGTGTTCGAACAGAAGGCAGATCTTGAAACAACTCTCAAGGCAGCTATTCCAGCAGGACAGGGTCCTGACTTATTTATATGGGCTCACGATTGGATAGGCAAGTTTGCTGAGGGTAACATGCTTAAGCCCATAGACAAGTACATTACAGAGGACATCCTAAACAAGTTTGTGGACATAGCCCGCAATGCCATAGAATACAAAGGACACTACTATGGAATGCCAATTTCTGGAGAGACCGTTACCCTCATATACAATAAGGATCTAATCTCAAATCCGCCAAAGACTTTTGACGAGCTTGTCCAAATGGCTAAGCAATTCTATAACCCTAATAGCGATATGTACGGACTTGCAAGTCCAATAGATCCATATTTCCTCTCAGCATGGGCACATGCTTTTGGAGGATATTACTTCAATGATACAACGAAGACTTCTGGACTTGATCAGCCTGAGACCATAAAGGGATATGAGCTGTTCTTTAATGAACTGTTTTTCAAGTATATGGCTCAAACCAGAGACTATAACTCTCAAATGGCCTTATTCCTTGAAGGGAAGAGCCCTCTCCTTATAAATGGTCCTTGGAGCATAAAACAGATAAGGGACTCTGGAATAAACTTTGGACTGACATTAATTCCTAAGATTGTAGAGAACGGTAAGGAATACTATCCCAGACCTTATGCTGGAGTAAAGATGTTCTATGTTACAGCAAACGCGCCAGATGACAAGATGGATGCCATATGGGAGTTCCTGTCATGGATGACGCTCAATGAGAGCACTATCAAGACCTTAGCCTTACAGCTAGGATACATACCAGTGTTAAAGAGCCTCATAGACGATCCAGATATAAAAAGTGATCCTGTAATCTATGGATTTATGAACCAGCTGCGCTACGCAATATTAATGCCAAAGAGCCCAGAGATGGGAAGCGTATGGGGACCAATTGATACTGCAATAACGAAGATAGTTAGCGGAGAGATGTCCATTGAGGACGCCTTGAAGGAAGCTCAACAAAAGATACTCCAAGAGCTCGGCTCCTCCTAAACTATTTTTTATGAAATTGTTGCTTGCGAAACCCCGCCTTTGAAGGCGGGGGATACGCAATGGATTTGACGGTAGTTTTAAGTACTCTAGGCCTCTATTAAATATTTGGAATGTTTCCGATGACGCCCCCTGTGGGAAGAGCTGGATAGCGTGTAGCCCATCGGATAACGAGTCCGATGGGATGGGGCACTCGTGAGTGTGCCCTAAACTCCCGCATGAAGTCCCCGTCGTGAAGGCGGGTGGAACGGGAGAAGCCCCGCCCTAAAGGACGGGGCAGCTCACTTACTAAACCTAAACAAAAATATAATCTAATGATCTCTAGCCGGCTGTTATAGTTCACTGCTAAGAGCGTTGAGGGGAGCCCTGAATGAAAAAGATGCGAGCAAAGACTCTAGCCGCGTTAGTCTTTATAATACCTGGAATCGCAGCATTTCTAATCTTCAATATATATCCAATAGTCTACTCGATATTCATCTCGTTTACTGATGCCAGTCTTAAGAATTTTCCCATAGGATCTCCGTCTATAGTAGGCTTAGAGAACTATAAGTGGATTCTATCTGATCCTGCGTTTAAAAAGGCCTTTATCTGGACGTGGGTGTTCGTTCTCACTAGTGTCTCTCTAAAAGTTTTTGTGGGGCTTATACTTAGTATACTTTACACAAACAAATATGTCCTTGGTAAGACCGTGTTTAGAGCTCTTCTCATAATACCTTGGGCTCTTCCTCTGTTGTTCTCCGTCACGATATGGAAATTCATGTTTGATCCCGTTTTTGGTCCCGTTAACATAATCCTCTCAAATTATTTAGGAGTTGTGCATCCTCCAAGGTGGACGGATCAGTTCACATGGGGCTTTATAGCACTTAACGTTATAGAGGTGTGGCTTGCATATCCATTTATGATGACAGTGATAACCTCAGCACTTCAGTCTGTCTCGAGCGATTTAATAGAGGCGTCAATAGTTGACGGGGCTACTTATTGGCAGAGGCTTCGCTATATTGTTATCCCTCTTGTTGGTAAGCCCATAATGTTTGCAACAATCCTAACATCGGCAGCGTCCTTCCAGTACTTCCTTGTACCGTTTATATAT
>QMTU01000041.1 GCA_003663585.1 Thermoplasmata archaeon | reverse complement strand
TAAGTACTTCCATGACAATAAATGCTACGGCTCCCATAGTTCTCTCAATGTACATTGCTGTTGCAGAGGGCCAGGGTGTCAAACAGGAGGTTCTTAGAGGTACTGTGCAGAATGACATCTTAAAGGAGTACATAGCAAGGGGTACGTACATATATCCTCCACAGCCCTCAATGCACCTTACAACTGACATAATAATATATTGTGCAAAACACGTTCCAAAGTGGAACCCAATAAGCATAAGCGGATATCATATAAGAGAAGCTGGAGCAAACGCTGTTCAGGAGCTAGCATTTACCTTCGCGAACGCCATTGAGTATGTAAGAGCTGTTGAAGCTAGGGGAATCCCAGTTGACAAGTTTGCTCCAAGACTGTCCTTCTTCTTCGCAGCCCATAATGACTTCCTCGAAGAAATAGCCAAGTTCAGGGCTGCTAGAAAGATCTGGGCTAGGATTATGAGGGAGTTCTTCAATGCACAGAAGCCTGAGTCCATGAGGCTTAGGTTCCACACTCAGACAGGAGGTAGCACGCTTACTGCGCAGCAACCTGAGAACAATATAATAAGGGTTACAATACAGGCACTAGCAGCAGTCCTTGGTGGGACACAGTCACTACATACTAACAGCTATGACGAGGCTCTTTCTCTACCAACAGAAAAGAGCGTTAGAATAGCTCTTAGGACACAGCAGATAATAGCCTATGAGTCTGGCGTTGCTGATGTGGTTGATCCATTAGCAGGATCCTATTACATAGAGTGGCTTACCTCGGAAATAGAGGAGCGTGCTATGGAGTACATTTACAAGATAGAGGACATGGGCGGGGCAATGATCGCCATAGAGAAAGGATACATCCAAAAGGAAATAGCTGACTCCGCCTATAAGTATCAGCTAGAAATTGAGGAGAAGAAACGCATAATAGTTGGCGTGAACGAGTTCATAGTTGATGAGCCCATAGAAATAGAGATACTCAAAGTGAATCCTGAGGTCGAAGAAAAGCAGAGACAGAGACTTAGAGAGATAAAGCAATCAAGAGATCAAGCAAGGGTTGAGACTGTGCTTAAGAACTTGGAGAAGGAAGCAAAGAAAGTTGTCGATGGGAAGAAAGAAGTAAATCTCATGTATGCAATACTCGATGCTGTGAAGGCCTACGCTACCTTAGGAGAGATCAGCGATACCCTTAGAGACGTGTTCGGCGAGTACAAGCCTCCCATAATAATATAAGATCACTCTCTAAGCAGCGCTCTCAGCTTGTTTATCTTTTCCTTTAGTATTTTATACATATTGCTCCCTTTTTGCTCATTTTCAAGTTCTCTCTCAAATTTTTCTATGAGATCTCTTACTATAAGAACTTCTATTACTCCAGCAACTTCTCTAAGGAGTATTTCCTTCTTCTTCTCTTTTATCCTTCCACTCTCTATTAACTCCTGTCTGTGGGCTTCTATGTGTTTCATTAGTTCCTCTATGCCTTTTCCGGAGAGGGCTGACACCATAACGATCTTCTTGTGGTCAATGTCCTCCTCTAAAACGCTCTCAAGGATTCTCTTGTAAGTATCCGCGTGTGGAAGGTCGGACTTGTTGATGACTATTATGTCTGCAGCCTCAAGAATTCCCGCCTTTAAGGCCTGGATGTCGTCTCCTAAGTTTGGCATAAGAACGAGGAGTATTGTGTGAGCGCTTCCTATGATGTCAAGGTCTGATTGGCCAGCTCCCACAGTTTCTATTATTATGGGATCATATCCTGCAGCGTCTAACACTTTGGCCACCTGTATGGTAGATCTTGATAGGGCCCCTATGCTCCCTCTTGTGGCTATGCTTCTTATAAAGACTCCTTCATCCGTTGCGTGTCTCTGCATCCTTATCCTGTCTCCTAATAAGGCCCCCCCTGTGTATGGACTTGTGGGATCTACGGCAATTACTGCAACCTTTCTTCCCAGCCTTCTGTACTCCCTTATAAGCCTGTCTATGAGCGTGCTTTTTCCCACACCGGGAGGGCCTGTTATTCCGAGAATGTGCGCTCTTCTTGTATATGGGGATAGCTTTTCAAGGATCTCTAGGGATATATCGTCTAGGGACTCCACTACTGTTATTGCTCTAGCTATAGCCCTTTTGTCTCCTGAGATCACTCCATCTATTATGTCATCGATTTTTTCATTTCTCATTTCTTGGTCTCCTCAGCAGCTCTCTTGATGATTTCTACTATCTCCTTTAGTGGTGTTCCAGGACCTAGAACTTCATAGACGCCTACTTCTTTAAGTTTTTGGGCATCATCAGGGGGAATTATACCTCCAACGACTACTGGGACGTTAATTCCTCTTTCCTGTAGAAGCTTTAAGATCTTTGGAACAAGAACCATGTGAGCCCCTGAGAGTATGCTGAGCCCTATAACATCCACATCTTCCTGAAGTGCTGTCTCCACTATTTGTTCGGGAGTCTGTCTTAGTCCAGTATATATCACCTCCATTCCTGCGTCCCTGAGGGCTCTTGCAACAACTTTTGCTCCCCTGTCGTGTCCATCAAGACCTGGCTTTGCTATGAGTACCCTAATTTTCTTTTCCATGGGAACCTCCTCCGTGTACCCTATTTGAGAGTTCCTCTTAATGGCACTAAAATAACTTAATGCGTAGGGAGTTAATAAATAACATCTATGAGGGCGAGGTTAATGACGTCTAGGATAAAATGATGCTCAGATGTTATTTACTAAATATAATAAACATTAATCAGTTTTTAGAGACTCGTATAATCAATAGTGATGTTTTGATTGCATAGAAAGATTAGACTTTGTTAGGATAAAGCCAATAAACGGACTATAGGCCAAAAGTTCATTAGCTAGGCAGGTTAATGAGTCTTTTAAGCGAGAAGTTTTTAAATTAGGTTTAAACATAAATGTTATAGTTGAGTGTGCGTGAAATCTTAGTATCTCAGCTAAAATGATTTGGATGATTACAGTGGTTCATTGTAGTATTTTCCTCATAGTCGTTTATGTGACGCTCTTGACAAATAGAGGTGGATTCTAATGAAAGTCAAAAACAGAGAAATTCGTGCATTTGTTATAGTGCTTACTGCTCTCCTGATGGTAACGTCATTAACTCCTCTTGTGATGTCAATGGAAGTAAACATTCAAACATCTTCTGCTCAACCGGTATATGCTCCAAACTATCCTAGTATGCTTAAAGTTTGGAGCACGATATCCCTTGGTACAAATGCCTTTAAGCCAGTAGCCTATGGCAAGTATGTTGTAGTGCCTATAGCAGAGCGTGATAATCCAACAAGCATTGGAATTTCCATTTATGATATAACAAGTGAGAAAGAACTTGTTTACTTGTCAATAAATCTACCCTCATATGTTTACCTAAGAAATGGCGTGCTTAGGGACATTGAGGCAAGTTGGTTCTCTTGGAAGTATCTTAATAACAAAATACTTGGCGTAGTTCTTGTTTTGTATTATAGCTCATCTTCAGGAGAGTTCTCTCATATAATATCTATACCAGACGTGTTTGGGAAGGCAATTGGCTCCATATCGTATAATATTCCAGTTATTGGCAGTGTTAAAGGATATACGATTCATAGTAATGTAATATATGTCCTTGAAAGTGCTAAGGTTGGCGTATACTCCCTAAGGGCCGTTAACCTGATAAATGGAGGGGTATTGTGGACCTATAGGAACTCAGAGTTTACGGTTCCTGATTGGAAGCTCATCTTAGAGCACTTTGAGAACTTAAGCTCTATAAGCGGTCAAAAGAATCCTCAAGATCTATATGATAACTATGCGGTAATATACAAGCCCCTCTTTGAGGCTCTTTATAAGATTAAGCACACGTTAATATACTCGTACGGAAGGCTGTATGTATTCCTGCCTTTTGGTCCAATATTAGTTATAGATGCAAGCACTGGAAAGGGGCTTGTGAACGATGATAAGATTACAACAGATCATTATGCGCTGTCCACGAACGTCACTGAAGGCCTCCTTAGGGACATACTTTATCCCATAGGATGTGAGTATTACTCAGGAGACAAGGTCACTGGGATAGTGGCATTTTATCTTGGCACAGAGTATGGTGACATCGTGAAGAAATACTTGGAGAGTAATACAGGGCTTCCTGTGGGGAAATTGTCAAGTGTTCCAAAAGTGGTAGTATATCCTCCGAACTCTACAGACCTGGATCCAAATGATTACGTTAATGTAAGCGTGACCCTTGGAGGCGTAAGTGATATCAGTACGTCAGTGTTAGTAATAGATCCCCTAGCGTCCTTCTATTCTGTTAGGCATTCCCTCTCCGTAGTAGTATCACAGGCGTTGCTCTACAATTACTCTTGGATATTAGGCGTTCCTCAATACGTAGCTGAGAGCGAGAAGGACCTTGAGGATAAGATCCTTGATGTAAGCTTTGACGTTGTCAACATGGTATATGAGACTGATCTTTATGTAGTATCAGGAATAGATCCCCACAGCCTGGCGATAGCAAGCACATCACTTCCAGTAGCTCAGTACATAAAGAACTCTGTTCACTTCAAGGCTCTGGCATATGCTCTACCGTATTACTCTAATAAGGACGTTATGGAAGTGAACTTTACAGACCTTGTCCTAGTAATTACTAACGCAGGCCTCTACGCCTATGGTGTTAGAAACTCCACAGAGGGGTATCAGGCTGAGCCTGCCCTTATATGGGTCTGGGAGGGCTCAAGACCTGATGGAGTGGTTCCCATAGAGAACGTGCTTTGGGGGATCTATGAGAGAGAAGGAAATGATTACAAGCTTCTTATAGTATCCCCAGTCTATATAAAGGCTGGAGACTCCATGATAGGGTACTATAACAAGACGCTTAACGTAGTGTATGCAGGCTTTTCGTTTTTTGATTATCTCACAGGCACATGGGATCCATACTTCCCAAGACATCTACTCGCTCATATATATTACATAACACCCTCTGGACATGTCTATTCCCTGAAGACGAATACTACGATACTTCTCGATTACCCAGGCATGAATACTGTGAGAGCTGTACTGTACTTCAACAATGAAACGACAACGCCAACAAATGAGGACCTATCCCATAAGAGACTTACAGAGATACTTCTCTATAACTCCGTTGCAGATGAGGCGTTCTTTGACGTATATGTCCTAAGCAAGAACTACTGGCCATCTAAGTATGGAGGCATTGAGGGATACAATTACGCATACGCAACGCTTCCAGACATAAGCATGCTTGGCGTAATAGGAATCTCAGGAATTCAGGGAGTGCAGAACATAGTCTCGTTGCAGACCTTAAACGCTGTAATGTACGTTGTAACAACAGATGGAAGCACTACGAAGGTGTATAGGCTTTCTCCTTCTCTTGTTGTGGAGGATTCTCTGAGCTTTTCAGGGCAAGCAATATCTTCAGCAATATTTAGGGACAAGCTTTATGTCCTATCTAAGGAGGGAGACTTCAACTACGTGCTCTATGAGATATCAAACAACACTGCTGAGGTTCTTACTAGGCTGGTGTGGCCCAGTGAGAACACCTTTCTGTCAGTCTCTCCAGGAGGGATTTATGTTATTGACAAAGAGCAGGGGATTGTAGCAAAAATGAACGAATGTGGAAGGGTTCTGTGGACTAAGAGGTTGTTCTCTAAGATAGCATCCTACTCATACGGATTCGGTGCCTTATACCTGTACACAGTTGATGGAAAGGTCTTTGCCGTGGATGACAGCTCAGGAGTTGTCACGTGGTATAAGGATGTTGGATCCGCTGGAGAGATACTTTACGCTTTGATTCCAAAGAATGAGACGTCATATGGGACCTCATATGTTCTTGTTCTAACAGAGGACGGCACTGTCTATGCACTCTCTCCCGAAAATGGTAACGTTCTTCTTAAGAAAAACGTATTTCTGTACTTAGAGTACTCTGAGAGGCTTATTAGTGACATAGCGTATGTCCCAACTAAGACCACTGTATACTTTGTGACTAATTATGCCGTTTATGCACTTGACTCAAGAAGCCTACAGACAAGCATTATAATGCCTCTCTCTGATGTTACAGCAAGTAGTTCAGCGATGATCTTGGCTACAGATGACAGAGTTACAGCTCTCTTTCCAGATGGAGATATAGTTACAATTGGCCTGGGAAGCGATGGTTATGTGTACAAGACGCTAAGCACGGGAATAAGGGACATACAGGATATTGCCGTTGCAGAGCCGTTTATAGTGTTTGCAAACAGAACAGGCGTATTTGCAATTGGTATACAGCCACTTCACATAATAGCGGCGTATCCTGAGAACCTAGTGAGTGAAGTTGGGAAGAATATCACGATAGTCCTGAAAGCATATGACCTGTATGGGAATCCTCTTCCAAATGCTACAATAAACGTTACGAAGCCATATGATCTTACAATGTATCCTGCTAACGTGACCACGGACGAGAACGGCACTGCTGTGATCACCTTCACGTCAGTAAAGGCCGGCACATATCCTATAGAAGTGGGCCTCAGTGTTGGAGGCAAGACGTTTACTGTAAAAAGGACCTTAGTGTTTGTTCACGCAGCGCCTTCAACGATAGAGGTAAATATAACACCAGAGGAGATAACTGCAGGTGAATACGCTACAGTAACTGTTACAGTCGATGATGAGTATGGAAACCCTGTTCCTGGAGTTACCTTAGAGGCGTCAGCTGTTTATGGAACGATATCGCCTCAAACTACGAAGACAGACCCATCAGGCAAAGCAACGTTTGTGTATACGTCTAAAGT
>QMTU01000040.1 GCA_003663585.1 Thermoplasmata archaeon | reverse complement strand
GAGTAGTTTGTATCCTTTTCCTCCCTTTGCCCCTGGGAACTTAAATATTGCTAAGTCTTCTACGACCTCCCCAGCGTCATACGTTTTAGGAGTTCTCAGCCCTGCCTCCTTTAGCCATTTATTCATTTTCTCCCTTGACCCCTCCCACTCCAAAACCTCCTTTGACCCAAAAATTGGAACTTTTAGTCTTTTGATGTTTTCTACTCCTATATACTCAACAAAGGATCCATGGGGAATTAATATTACATTTCTCTCAATAAGATCGTCCTCTATATCCAGTATTTCTTTAAAGGACTCGATAACCATTATTTCATCAGCGACCTTAAAGGATTTATAGACTTTTACCCTGTTGGGTGTCGTTATGAGAAGCGTTTTAAATCCCTCAAGCTTTGCCCCGTGGAGTATCTGAAGGGCAGAGTGACTGCCTATTGTGCCTATGGTTATGTCCATTTCTTTCACCAATATATTGTTAAATTTTTGTAATTAATAATCATAACTTTTACATAATATAGTTGACATAGTGGGCGGGTTGTACGCAAATTCTTATTTATGGGATCAGTGCTTTTTGATAACGTGCCTGAAGTCTGTACATAATCGAGGTGCGATGTTTGAGGAGCGGAATTACAAAGCTAATTATACTGAAAATACTCCTTAAGAAGGGTCCTAAAACTGGCTATGAGCTAGTAAAAGAAATAGAGCGCATAACTGGCGGTTTCTGGAGGCCAAGTCCTGGAGGCGTGTATCCTCTTCTCTCATCGCTTGAGGAGCAGGGACTAATAGAGTGCTGTGGTGAGGAGGTCAGGAAAGTATACAAGATAACGGACCTTGGAAAGGTGAAGATTGAGGAGTTCAAAAAGGTGGAGAAGGAGTTAAGGGAGAAGATCTCTGCACTCATAAACGTCCTCGCAAGCATCATAGGGGAGGAGGACATTAAGGAGATAGCGTATATACTAGTGCCAGAGAACGTGCCAAAGAAGTACAAGGAGATCGTTAAGATGGAGAAGGAAGTAATTCAAA
The DNA here is from genome assembly GCA_003663585.1 of Thermoplasmata archaeon. Lineage (GTDB taxonomy): Archaea > Thermoplasmatota > B47-G6 > B47-G6 > B47-G6 > B47-G6. The sequence continues at coordinate 5,768 of QMTU01000040.1, read as the reverse complement.
TATTCGCTAGAAGAGTAAGAAGACTTCTGGAGAATGAGCAAAAAGATCTTGCTATAGAGCTCCTTGAAAGAACACTGAAGATGTCTGAGGAGTATCTAAAAAAGGCGGGAATAAAGGAGAAAGTAGTCCTTAAGGAGAGCTGACTATATTTCACCTAGTGCTCTTTTTACCTTATATTCTATGGTCTCAGGCTTATCTCTTCTATCATCAATTTTAATCAGAGTCTCTATTCTGCCTATGCCCTCAGACGCAAACATCTCGTGCACGTCCCTTAGGAACTCAAAGAACTTCATCATATCCTTGGGATCAAGCTCCACTGTTGTAAACATGGGTCCTACTTGGAACTTAAATCCTCTTCTCCTGAGCTCATCTATAACTCTCTGAACGTATTTTCCAACGCTTGTGCCTATTCCTAAAGGCACGACAGAAAACGCTATGAGCATAATAAGCACGCCTCCTCTAAATTTTTCGAGACCTTTTTATCCTATATCCAACCTCTCCTCCACAGTAAGGGCACACGTCATACTTCTTGTCAAGAACCTTACCGCAGGACTTACACACGATCTCCCACTCAAATACTTTTGATATCTCCTTGCTCAGATAGCTCATGTACCTCACATTAAGTACTTTACAGACGTTCTGAACGGATAGATCATTTGTCACGACAACGCCATTGAAATCCATGGCCAGCGCTATTAGATGTAAATCAGTCTCTGATAGTCTATGGTAATCTCCTGTACGCTTTGCAGCCTCAATAACTTTTCCTAGGCTTTCCTCACTTGGCTCAAAGAACCTCAGCCTTTCCTCGTAGAACGTATACAAGTAGTCAGGTATCTCGTCCTTGTACTTAAGTAGCTCGTCATATACCCTAACTGGAGCCACCATCTCTTCCCCAACAAAGTTTGCAAGGATCGCTGAGGTGTCTACCACGTACACGGTCAAAGGATATCACCTACTAAAATATAAACGCTTGAAAAATATATGCTTGTTAATCGCCCATGAAAACCAGCCGAAAACTGTCCATGTTTTAAGCTAGAATCCATGCCTTCTTCTATAATCGCATGTTCTACATAGACTAATGGTTAAAATACTAAACCAAAAGACGTATATTTGGGATAGGTGCAAATATATAAGTCTATTGATCAATTGTTCAAACATTCTAAATTTTATTCTGAACTCCTTTGGAAACATTTAATTAATTCCTGTCTCCTTAACATAAGATATAGTCCAGGAATAGATGTTCGAAAGTAGAGGTGTTGAACCGCATGAAATATTCCATGAAGAGGTTCCTTTTGGCAGTTTTAGTGATTGCCATACTGCTAAACAGCGCCGTTCTATCAACAACAATTTTTGCACAGAGAGGCGCGTATACTAGATCCGTTTCAATAAACGTGGAGATTCCAGCTGGCGGATATTATGCCATTTTCTACGACTCTAAGATAAAGGCCCTAAAGCCCATGGAGACCACAAAGTACTTCTTAACGGAAAAGGCCATGCAAGCGCTTGAGAGAGTCCCAGACTGGATAAAGCCGCTTCTTGTGAGGTAGTTCCAGTGGCTCATGCAGGAGCCACTTAGCGTTCCTGGAAGGAGCATAGTATCTGTTTGTGACTTCAATGGTGATGGGCTACCTGACCTCGCCGTTGGAGCAGGAGATGGAAAGGTGTACCTGTATGAGAACGTTGGCACAGAGCTTCAAGCAAAGTTCACGCCATACAGCGTCCTTAACGTGACAGACGTTCAGGTGTATCCTGCCCTAGGAGACCTTGATGGAGATGGTCTCGTAGACCTAGTAATTGGTACTGAGAACGGAACGCTGCTCTTCTACAGGAACACAGGGTCTGCTGAAAACCCGAGCTGGACGCTTGTGGAGAACTACTTTAGCGATATAGACCTAGGAGCAGGCCCATATAGCGTATCCCTCTTTGACATAAACAACGATGGAAAGCTCGATGTTATTGTGGGAACCGGAGAGGGCCTCGTTAAGGCATTAATACAGGAGGAGGATGGATGGACAGTAGATCAGGAGTACTTCGCAGCTTGGAAGGAGGACTGGTGGGATGGCAGAGGATGGCACTGGGAGGGCGTCTATGAAGGCCCGAACATAACGATCACCCTTGGATACATTGGAGACAACCTCTACCTATTAGTGGGATATGAGAACAGCATCTACGTGTACATGAAGACGGGAATGGGCACTTATCATCCTGCATGGGCAAAGCTAGGAGCCCTTTCAGAGGTTGAGATATCAGATGCCGCACCAGCCTTAGCAGACTTGAACGGAGATGGCCTTCCAGATCTTTTAGTGGGATCTTCTGACGGAAAGGTATACTACCTAATGAACCGTGGCTCAGGAGTGTTCCCAGAGTTCAAGGTCTGGAAGTCGGATGCTGACAAGATGAGGCTTGCGAACTGGTTCTGGGGACCTGGATATTATCCCGATATTGATTATATAATCCTAGACAAGGTAACTACGAAGTACGTGGACATATACTCTGATCTTATACTTAAGGCTGATGAGAAGTACGTAGACGAGCTTGCATACCTTATAGCAGCTGATAGAACGTACAACCTCATAACACTTGCGGACAAGGATTCCACATATCTATACATGGAGGACATTACGTCCATATACTATTGGGCTGAGAAGCTGCCATATGTAGAGGTAGTTGACTTTGGAGACTACTCGACATTGAAGTACAGGACCGAAACTGGATGGGAGTATGTGCCTAAGGACATCTACTACAAGCACGTCGTAATGTGGGACAGATACCTTATGGCCGCTTGGGCATGGCCGGACAGGTATCAAGGACACTTCTACAGGACATTTATCATGAACGACACGACTTATGGAGCATCGCTCTATGAAAGGGTAAAGAACGCTGAGACCTTGTACGAGGCTGCTTGGTGGGTCATGTACTGGCTTAAGCAGGATGTAGGTCTCTACTGGCATATTGGTACAGTATACTGGAAACCTCCAGGCTGGTACAACATCTACATGCATGCAGCAGACCCAGAGTGGTCTATCCTCTGTGGAGAGTGTTCTATATTGTTCCTTACATCTGCCAGAGCAGCACTAATACCTTCCATAGTGATCTGTAATATAGCAGAGGATCACATGTTCAACAACTTCTGGTATAATGGCTCATGGCATCACGTAGATCCATCTGCCTCTCCAGACAATTGGGAAAGGGACTTCGATCCACCAAGAGGTATTAACGTTGGGGGATGGTATCAAGGAACATATCCTATGGAGTGGGCAGAGGACGGAGTATACGACTGGCCATGGAGGAGCGAAGTGCCATACAACTACCCCGACAAGCTGGCCAATCTAACGATACGCGTTGTGGATAAATACGGTAACCCAGTAGATGGTGCAAGAGTTGAGCTGTGGAGCCACTGGACGATAGAGTCTGGATATGACTCAGCACCATACATAGCAATTCCAAAGCTCACGGACATGAATGGATATGTATACCTGCCAAACGTGGGAATTGCTAGAACACAGAACTTCTCAATAGTAGTGACAAGCAGGCTTGGATCCACTATGTTCAAGATATATCTTCCAAAGGCAGGAAACTACACGTACACAGTAGTCCTTGACAATGAGGTTCCATATCTTGATCAGATATACAGCGTTGAAGAGCCAAAGAGCTATACAGCACTGCTGAACATGAAGATAAAGGTGAACGAGGCGTACCAGGTTGCCCCAACGTGGATAGCAATACTATATGATCTCTTCGGATACAAGCTGGTGAACGAGCTTCCTGAGAGCGGCGTTAGGTTTGACGTATACGTTATACCTATAGAAGAGTACAAGAACTTCCTAGAGAACAAGCCGTTCAAGGCAATAGCAGTCTACAAGAACGTCAACGGGCTTGACATCAGCAACTTAAAGCTTGGAGGAGATGCCGTGATAGTGATCTCAAACAGAAACAGTGTTGCCACTACACTAAGCCTTAGCATAGGGGCCAAGGTCATACCAAAGGTGTACTTCGTGCTTCCGAGGTTCCTTCGTGAGTTCTTCCTAGGACCTGACACCCCAAGCCTGCCCAAGGATCCACTAGTTGGACTAGTTACACTCATTAACAGTACAAGTGGAGAACTACACACTAAGACTCCTGAGAACGTGAATATTGAGGTTCCAGATACCATGAAAATAACCCTTCTCTGATCTCTTTTCTTCTTTTTATTTTAGAGAATCAACATTTTATGGCAAGCGATATGCCTATAGCATCTAAAGTTTTTCTAGTACTCATGAGGATGGCTCTTATGGATGATATTTACTACGTTGGGATTGCTGCAGTTAGCGAACAGCCAACTGAAAGTGCCCTAGAAAACGCTATGGAGTTTCTTGATGAGCTGAGCAAGTTCAAGGATAACTTCTTTTTAGTGCTTGGAGGGTATTGGGGCCTCATGAAGGACATTGCTGATAGAGCCCTTGACATGGGATTTACTGTAATATTTATCCTTCCAGTAAGCCCTCATGTGCTTCCACCTAGGAGAAGAAACTCCATAATCGTGCAGACAGATATAGGGTTTGTGTCAAGGAGCACAATAATCTGCAGGACGAGTGACGTGTTAGTAGCCATGGGAGGAAGAATAGGGAGCATGATAGAGGTTCTTATGGCATATGACTACAGGAAACCTGTGGTCATTGTGAGGTCAGGGTACGATACTGATAAGATTGGCGAGTGCTTTGGCAAGTACATAGATTCTAGGAAAACTGCGGAAATCCACTACGTAAATAGCGGAAAAGAGGGTGCACAGAAGGTTCTAAATATACTAGGTATTACACGCTAACCTTAGGTTCTTAGCCTTCTTACTTTATTATCTCTATGTCCTTAAACGTGACCTCGTACGTCTTTCCGTTTACCTTTACTTTTATTGTTCTTCCCTTTAGATCGTAGAAAGTTGGTGCCCTCTTGGGGCTCTTTTTTCTCCTGAGCTTTTGTCTGTGCTCAAAGAACTCCAGGGCTACCTGCGGAAATATGCAGTAGCTAAGCACGTCCTCCTCCTTTTCCAAGTACCCTTTTTCCTCAAGCTCCTTTTTTGCCCTTTCTAGCATGGGCTCTAACAGATCCGCCGGTCGAACGTCTATTGGCTTTTCCTCCCCCAATATTAGCTTTACTATCTCATCCCTTATAGGGACTGGAGGTCTTCCATACATTCCCTTGACGTAGTCCTTCGTCTCCTTTGTTATCCTCTTATACCCTTCAAAGAGTACATTAAAAACCGCCTGTATTCCTACAATCTGCGATGTTGGAGTAACAAGCGGAGGATATCCCAGATCCTCCCTTACCCTTGGAACTTCCTCGAGAACTTCATCGAGCTTGTCCAGCTTCTTTAGATCCCTGAGCTGCTTTATAAGGTTGGAGTACATTCCTCCAGGTATCTGATGAATAAGCACGTTTGGATCGACGCCCATTGTTCTTATGCTAAGGAAATCTTTGTACTTTTCCTCAAGGAGCTTTTCTAGGTACTTCGATATTCTGTGAATAATCTCCATGTTAACCTTGGGCCTATCCCTCTCGGGAAGCACGTGATACGTTGTCTGAATTCCTGGCTGTGCAGTTCCGAATGCTAGAGGGCTTATAGCTGTGTCTATGTAATCGGCGCCAGCCTCAACAGCCTTTAGATAAGTTGCTATTGCCATTCCACTGGTTGCGTGAGTGTGAACGTTTACCTTTGTTTTAAGCTCACTTTTTATCTCCTTCACGAGCTCATACGCCATCCATGGATCCAAAAGCCCAGCCATATCCTTTATCGT
>QMTU01000039.1 GCA_003663585.1 Thermoplasmata archaeon | reverse complement strand
GTTGTTTTTCCTAGATGCTAACCTTGGCATAAGCTTATCCTTCTGATTGACTCTTTCTACGTCGGCGCTTTCGAGGAGCCTTCTTAACTATCTCAACGTCGCTGGCTTGCTCTCCTTTGTCAGTTTGGACAATCTCATACTTTACTACATCGTCCTCGCGGAGAGTCTTGAATCCATCCATTTTGATGGATGAATAGTGTACGAATAAATCGGTGCCATCATCTTTAATAATAAAACCATATCCCTTGCGGGCGTCGAACCACTTGACTTTCCCTTCCATTGATAGTCCTCCTTCTGGTAGTTACTGGTTAATCCTCATCATCTATCAGTAATATATCATCACCAGCTTCTTGTGTCAACTTGGCGTATCTTTCTTCTTCCTCAAGTATTGTCTTAACGGAGACCTTGTAGAGAGGTGACCTTCTATATCCCTCTAGCATGGTATCATAAAATTCTCTGTATTCAGGCTTATCTACCAAGAGCTGATATGTACTAGCAATTCTTGTGCCAATATTTCTGGCAAATACAACCTCTTTGCTATCTCTAATAAACAGGGCGCCTTCTTCTCCGTACTGTAGCGCGGCTGCGAATGGAATATTATTTTTAATAAGAAAAGCAATGACTTCGTCCTGATTGACCGAAACCGTCAGACATAGGGAATGCTTACTGGTTGAAGAAGCTTCGTTTTGGTTGCCCAAGGACCAATCATAGTATACTTCGAACGGATCGGTGTCGTCTGTCCACCTAAAGCCATAATCTAGTAGGAGTTTGATTTCTTCGTCGGATAGCTCCTTTTCATACTCTCTACCTTTGCCAGTGGGTTTGTATATATTTTCTACCGGCACTAAAAAACTCGAAACGCTGCTATTACTTACGAATCCTGCACGAACTTTCATTTTGCCTCCCTTACCGGTTTGTCTGGTTTATTTTGCACAAAGTGATTGGAAATTGAGGACATTGCCTGCATCCTTTCTGGAGACTACAGGTGGATTTGCATTGTTCTGTGCTAGATAGCAACGTTCTACGCCAGGTCTTTAGACGATCGCTAAACCATACATCTTGCAGGAAGTCTTTAGCTCTTAGTATGTCTATTCCTTTTTCCCAGCCTGGCTCTCCTTCCATAAAAGAGCATGGAAATGCCTCTCCTTTTACGTTAATATATAAGCTAAATAAGCCCGATTCACATGGCTCTACAAACTCTGGCTTGACCCATTCCAGATTATGACATGCGGCCAGGAAGTTCGGTCCGCTACAGCTGTCGAATCCAATTTGAACACTGTTCATATGGGCATAATTCACGAGCCTATAATAGGAAATTAAGTGATTAACAGAGTGAAGTCTGTTACGGGTGCCCTTTTGCTTGAGCGATAAAAATACTACCGCGTTTAGCTTCTCTAAGCGGCTGTCTGTAGCTACTTTATCTATAAGTTCAAAGCAGCTGGGAAGAGTTTCTTCAGAGAGAAGCTTGTGGATGTTTACCTGTTCAAGTCCTCGATCTGTCAATTCCTTTACGGCATTAAAGCATGCATCGTCATCATAGTGGGATACTGCTACTGCTCCGCATAAACTAGCAAGACGATTGTAGAAATCCTGAGACATGCGGAAGCCATTAATGGTAATGTTGGGTACTATTCCTCGATCTCGTGTAGACTGAAGGATTTTAAAGAGATCTTTGTTTGCGTCGATGTCTCCGATTCCAAATGCTATTTGCGTAAGGTTTGTGGGTATTTTTGGTAGAATTGTCTTAAATGTGGCGAGCGACATGTTTATGCCAGCAGGAGTATTGCTCTTATAACACCACGCACATCCTCCATGGCACACTGTTGATATTTCTATATCCAGAATCTCCGGGCCTATTGGAGAGAATGATGGATCTTCATCTAGCTTGTTTCCCCAACGCACAAAAAGACCAGTTTCTGGAGAAAAAGTCCAGTTGTAATCTTTACTTTGGTAAGTACGAGTAGTCATGTACTAGTCCCCAGAAAATCCTAGTTTATCAAGAATTTTATACATACCTACCTGTACAACAGCAAGTGCTGCTCCATAGACTGCTAGCATTGACACCAAGGCAGTACTAACTACATCCTCAGCCGTATTTCTGAAGTTATTTAAATTGAGCATTAATGAGACTCCTTACTTTACTGAAAGAGATTGGCTTATATCCATGTAGGTCCACTCCTACATTAAGTCTTCCGGGAACTACACGTAGGGACTCCGAGTTATGTGTGTGACCATGGAGATGCCAGCTTCCATGGAATTTACGTGACCATGACTCTATTGGATAGTGAAATAGAACAATATGCCTATGACCGTCTATATCTTTATCAAAAACCTTTATTTCTTTATATACCTCAATAGACTCAAATAAATCTGCCATACGCTTGAGTCTATTAGACTTATCGTGATTACCCAGAATTAAATGCTTTTTGCCATTTAGTTGTGAGACTATGCCAGCAAGGTAGGAGGGAGATCCAAAACCTAAGTCGCCGAGGTGATAAATAGTATCATTTAGTGCTACGTGGCGATTCCACGCTTCTATGAGCTTCTGATCATGTAAGCGTATTCCCATAAAGGGACGATGACAAAACTTAATTATGTTGCTGTGGCTAAAATGTGTATCTGCCGTGAACCATATTGTTGACATAGTAAGACACTCTCCTACAGTGTAGTATAGATCTTCCCTTATATATGTATATTATACACTATGTATACACTATGATCTTATAGTGAATATAATATATATATTATACTACGTATATAATACGTATACATGTAAACATAGTGTTATACATTCTTACACTACTCTAAATCTATTCATACCTTACTCTAGGTCTTGACAGTCAAACTTCTATTGTTATACTATACACGAAAGGAGGATGATAGCATGTCACTGTGGAAACCAAGATACGACGAGTATACTTTTGGACTTATTTCGGCTGTAATCACAATGTTTGATCGTTTTATAAAGACAGCAGATGGAGATGCTTATGTAGCTAATATTCCTATGATAGGGGTTACTAAGGAAGATGTACATGTCACTACTAAAGATGGATTGGTTAAGGTAAAGGCAAAGGCTGATTTCGAGGGAGAAACTTACTCATATAATCTAGATCTGTTTGTTCCTAAGGATGCTGATAGCTCCAAGCTAGTCGCAAAGTTAGATCGAGGTATACTGGCTCTCCGAGTACCTATGCTAGAACAGAGCCTTCCACGAGAGATTAAGATTGAATAGCTGATAGCACTTTGTGGCTATTAGCTATGTTACTTTTCTTCACAGGGACATAGAAGCTCCAGTAGCTTTAGCTTGGTGAGCGTTTTTAGAGACAGATCGATGTCTGCTTCCTCCGGCGTATTTACTATTCTAACACCAGCTAGCTCGAGTAAAGAACGTAGTTTGAGTAATGAATCCAAATATTTGTCGTAGTAGCTAATAGTATTTAGGCTTTTTTGATCAACCGCAGAAACAATTGATCGCCCGGTCTTAGACTCAAAGGCATAGAAAGTCTTTACACCATCTTTGACTCTTAAGATACCGACGATCTTCTGCTTGTGTTTAGGTTGGATGTCTGACCTAGCCCAAAATAGCATGTTGTCTTGAGACATCATGGCGTTCTTGTTTATACGACTAAACTCTTTTTCTTTAGTTACAAACAATGTAAACGGTACGGGCATACAAACGCATTCTGCGTTATAATAATTTAGATTAACTAGATAGACTCCGTCGTTAGCATCTGCACGAACCAAAAATGCCTCTGTAGCTCCATGGGGAGCTGAGGTAATGTCGCCGGAGAACAAGAGACTTGAATTTCTATAGGAAGTATTCCAGCCTACTTTACCGCCGCTATGGATAATAGACAAATCAAGATCTACAGAACGCTCGCTAACGTCTTTCCAAGAGACTCCAATCACAAGGGAGTCTTTTGTGGAAAAGCTAGTCCCAAATGGTATATCGCCGAGAAACATTTTACCAGAGGTGGGTACTGCTAGTTCAGCGTCCATAAAGACCTTCTTATTTCTAAGATGAGATAGGTCATTTACTAGACTATCTAAAATAGTTAAAAGAGTACCCCGCGTATTCTCGTTAATTGGCTTGGCTTTTGTGGCAAATGATTTGCCGTTTCTGATCGAGTAGACGATTCCAGATACGTCTTCATTGCTGTAAAATCTAATAGCCTGAGTCAGCTTTATTTTCCTGAAGAAGTTTGCATCGCGCAGACATTCCTCGAGCTTAGGTATCTGAAGAGTTCCATTGCGTATATGCTTTGTAACAGACGCTAGATAGTCTTCTTGCATCGGTTTGTGATACTTTGGCGCAAGTCTTCTGATACGATTTATGGTTGATGCAGAAGTCTTATTCTTAAAAGCCAAGAATATAGGCTTGAATCGATAGAAGATAGACGCTAATCCTCCTAGGCCGAAACTTTTCTCATAGGCTTCGAATACATTTACCTTTTCGTTACAATACCGTCTCATAATTGTTGCAATTACATCATTGCTCTTGATTAGTAATGTACTATCTGTGGCATTATAAACAATCAGTCGAAGGTACTCAACCGGATCTTCCGGTATGGTTCCAAACATTTTATATAGTCTAACCCTTAATTCCCGGTTATTACAGATAGCCAGATTAACTTGTAAATTATTTCCTCGAACAATTGCCTGTAGATCCTCAAGCTCTTGATCTATTAGTGCAATTCCAGAGCTAATGATTCTATTGACACCCTCGGCTATCTCAGCCAGAGTAATACCACGAAGGACATAAAACGTGATCCCGCCTTTGCCATCAAGCTTCAACTCTTCGTTAGGAATATAGATGGTATTCTCGTTGTACAATCCTAGACTTTCAAGACCATACGTAGAGAAGTAGTGTAGAACTTGTTCTGCTACTAACTGTTCGATAGATGCGTCTCTAACTTTTTTCCATGATTTATGGAAAGTCTTGTTTATCTCGGAGTTACTAGGGACTAAATTGCGGACAAACATATCAACGCGATTGCCGTATGTCTGTATCACAGAGTCTTCGACAAGGACACCTTTATCAATGTACTCGGCTGAGAATGACTTGGTATGCTTTTCCACGGGCAATGCTTTGAATAGTCTCATATATGCATTCATGCTAGTCTCCAGTGCTCTAGCTAGGGTAAATAAAATAGCACGGCGGAAAGTATATCTCCATTATATTGGGGTCTTTTTAGGAACTTTCTTTGCCGTGCTAACTACAAGTTACTTTGGGCGGAAGGTAAATTAGTCTCCTATGACTGTAGTTTAGGAACCTTCTTTGCCCAAAACTTATTCCTACCCTTAATCTTGTGGATCGGGGAGGACTTGAACCTCCAACCTCAGCTGACTGCGCAGTCAGGCGCTCTGGCAATTGAGCTACCGATCCATTAAATAGAGTTCCGGTCGAGATTCCACACCTCGACTCCTGTTCCCTGGAGGACGCGAACCCTCCTCGCCCAGGCTTGGCAAATGACAAGATGCTCCCACTGGTTTTCCTCCGCCGAGGCAGGGCCACATCACCTGGGTCTTACCAAGTGCGGCGGCACTCCGGAACTCTTTCTAGGCTATTCATAGTCTAGAGCAAGTCCACCGCTGACCTTGGTATTAGAGCGCAGGCCGCGACCATGTGCCCACCTGTCATAAGCACGCTCGCGTGCCTTCACCTGCTCCTCAGACTGGGCGTCATAAATCTCCTCGACACGCCAACCGTCTTCGTCACAAATCCGAAGCATCTTGCCCTGAACTGCATACTTACTGGGAAGCCAGGCATACTTATAGCACTTGCCTCGCCTCAACTTGCACTGTCTGTATACCATAGTCATTACCTTTGCTCCTTCATGGAACCTATCTAGCTGAATCGAAAGCCCAATGCCTAATCAATTGGCTATGTCCGCTGATAATCATCCTATCTCTTTTGAAAAAGTCTATTATGTGGGATGTGGCTTCCCTACATGTCGCACTAGTAGATAGGGTAACTTTTGACCCATAGACATGGAGAATAACATTTGCATCAGGTTTATCAAGAAGAGGGACATGGAATATCGTATGTAATCTGACGGAGAAAGCCTTTAGTCTCTTAAGAAATTCATAATTTTGAGCAGGGACAAGATAACAAAACCATGGATCATTAGTATGGGGTGGTTGAATAATCCAGGTAGTATTCCTGGCTTTCTTCCGAAAAATCTTCTGTATGTAGAGAGGTATCTTCTTTAAGGTCTTGTCGGCCAGATATAAATACCACTCATACCTGTCTCCTAATCTTGACAGTTTATCCCTGGTTATCATAGAGCTCCCCGGCTTAGATTAGGCCTGATTGTATAGTGCTGTAGGTTTCAAGCACTTTCGGCAGAAATACACAGCAACCGCGCATGCATCGTGTAACCAGTATCCCTCACCATTAGGATCGTTCTTATGTAAATTGCAAACATAGGACGGCTCACCTGCGCCCTCGTGTGCTACAAAGCCGATATGTGCTTTGCCGTCACAGTGGACACAGCTGGTCTCTTCCGGAAAGTATTTCTGCCATGTATGCTGACAGCCTTCTTCGCCAATAGTTACCTTCATTTTCTATTCTCCCTTTCGTCTTTCTCATTAATAGAGCTACCATCATTATGCTAATATTTATTCATCCTTATTTTCAGGCATTCCCATCTAGGCGCTCGTCCCTAATCACTGCATCTAAGTACTTTCTAAACTCCTCATGTATCTGCTGATAATTGATAAACTCGGTTAGCAAGTAGAGCTGTCTGGCTGGAGACCAGTCTCTGTGGGCCGCTCTTTCCCTTAATATTTCAGAGGCACTTCTTGCCCTTGCCTCCATGAGTTTATCCCAGGTCTCTTTTTCGAGCAAGTAGACGCTATTTTGTGGACACTCGTAGTTAACCTTAAC
>QMTU01000038.1 GCA_003663585.1 Thermoplasmata archaeon | reverse complement strand
GTTACATTCTTCAGTTGGACTTCTCCTATGGGATTTTGTATTATTATAGGATCCTCTGGATCCTTGATCTCCTCTTCAATGTCTATTATTCCATAAATCCTCTCAGCTGCGGCTATTGCAGCCTGTAAAGAATCATACATGCTTATGAACTGCATTATGGGTCTTGTCATCCTATTCACATATTGGATAAAGGCTACAATGAGGCCTATACTAGCAACACCACTTACAACGAGGATCCCTCCATATATAAGAACTAAAACTGTTGATAATGCTACAGCAAGATCCATGGAAGGCCAGAAAAGGCCCATAAGCTTTGCTACGTTTATATACGCTCTCAACGTCTCCCTTGACATGTTTTCAAAGTTCCTTATAATATCTTCCTCCCTGTTAAATGCCTTAACAACGGTAATACCAGCAATACCTTCCTCTACGGCTGTTGTGGTATCTGCTATTTTGAGTCTTGTGTTCTTATAGGCCTCTCTAAGCTTTCTTCCAAATTTTAGGGCAATGAAGATTAAAAGCGGTATGTTCACAAGTGCAAAGAGGGTAAGCCTTGGGCTGAGATATATCATCATAGCCATGATTCCCACAAGTGATAACATCTCACCTATGACCGAGAACACTCCAGAAACCAGAACCTCGTTAAGCGTTGATGTATCATTTATGGTGATTGATACAAGATCTCCAATCCTCCTTTCGGTGAAAAATCCGACGTGAACCCTCTGAAGTTTTTCAAACACTTTATTTCTAAGATCCTTCAGAAATCTCTGTCCTACGGTCTGTATGCTGTAGCTTCTAACCATTTGAGATGCCCATTGTCCAATTAAAAGCCCTAAATATATCAGGACTATTGAGAGAAGTCCTGAAGTTGTCCTTTTTAGTATGTAGTTGTCAATTATGTCTTTGAGTACAAACGGTGCTAGAACACTTGTTATAGTATATACTATAATGGATATTGTGACAACTAGGATAACGCCCTTATACGCGACGAGATTTTTCCCAAGTCTCTTAATGATGGACATTGTGGTGGTTTCATCTGACACTTCTTTTACCCCCCGCCTTTCCTACGGATGCCATATAAAGCTTATAGTATAGTCCTTTTTTGGCCATTAGCTCTTCGTGAGTGCCCTCTTCTACGATCCTTCCATCCTCCATAACTATTATCCTGTCCGCTAACGATGCTAGCGACATTCTTTGGCTTACTATTATTGCTGTCCTTCCTCTGAGGACATTCTTTAGATCCTCAACTAGCTCCTTTTCTGTCTTTGCATCTAAATTGGATACTGGATCATCAAGAAGGAGTATTTTAGGATCCTTTAGTATTGCTCTAGCGATGTCTATTCTTTGTCTTTGTCCTCCGCTTAGGGTTATTCCCCTTTCCCCTACGACAGTGTCATATCCGTTGGGAAGTGTGCTTATGAAGTCATGAATCTTGGCAATCATTGCGGCTCTAATTACTTCCTCCATAGATGCCTTTGGGTTTCCGAACATTATGTTCTCCTTTATCGTTCCACTGAAAATAAATGGCTCTTGATGTACAACTCCTATATGTGCTCTCAGTGATCTCATCTTAATGTCTGAAATGTCGTATCCATCTACGAGAATCCTACCACTATCAGGCTCATAGAACCTCAATAAGAGCTTTATTATTGTAGACTTTCCTGATCCAGGCGGACCTGTTATAAGAACTTTCTCTCCAGGGGCTACCCTGAAAGAGATTCCCTTTAAAATAGGCTTTCCCTCTATATACGAGAAGTGGACGTTTTCGAATTTTATCTCTCCTTTAATGCTTTCCAGTTCAATGGCACCTGGTTTGTCCTGAATCCTTGGTGGTTGATCCATTATTGCAAAAACTCTACTAGCAGCTGCCAGCCCCCTTTGAAGAGAGCTTATTATAAAGCCTAGAGCTCTCATAGGCCACATAAGCAGCATCATGTAAGATATGAACGCTGTTAGCTCACCGATACTCAGGGTTCCTGCAACGACGGCAGTTCCTCCGAAGTAAACTATGGCAGCAAGGGATCCTCCTAAGACTAACTGACTGAGGTTACCATATATTGCCCTTATCTTTGCAGCATTAAGATTAAGGTTTAAGAACTTGTTGTTCTCATTTGAGAACTTCTCTATCTCGTAGTCTTCTATTGAAAGTGCCCTAACAGTCTTGAATCCATTGAGGTTATCTGTCACGACCGATGTTAATACTCCAAGTTGGTGTCTAATGTTATCATATATTGGTCTTATTATGATCGCATATCTGACGTTAACTATGGCCATTATAGTAAGAGAGATAAGAGCCACATAAAAAAGCCTTGGGCTCATAGTGAACATGTAATAAAGGGAAAGAGCCGCTGTAAATGTTATATTAAATATATTTCTTACCTGCCATGAGACCGTTCTACCAATCCTGTCTGTATCGTTTATTATTCTTGAGACCAGCTGTCCTCTCATGACGTTATCAAAGAAATCCATTGACTGTGCATATATTGCCTGAAAGGCTTCTACTCTTATGTCATGACTAACGCTTTGGGATAGTAGCTCGCTGAGGTATCTCACAAGGAACCAGACAGCTCCAGAAAAGGCAACAACTAGGAGATATGTAAGAGCATATTTTACGGTATTGTAGAGGTCTCTTTGAGATATTCCAAGATCTATTGTTTTACTTATGATTACGGGCATTATACTCATAGCATTTGCGTAGAGAATAACACAAACAGTAGAGGCTAGAAGAACTGGCCATCTCTTGATTAAATATCTTAAAAGCTTCTTAAACACACCTTTCTGGACTGTTTTAAGTTGCTGTTGTTGCTCCTTGCTCTCCACAAGAACTCCTCCAAGTCGGATCAATCAACTAGAATCTGTTTTAAATAGAGCATAGGGCTATGATATATAAATATTATAACAAAACTCATGAAATCTAGAAATTTCTTAAAATTTCTTAATAAAATACTCTCATATGCCATTGAAGCGGTGCATGTTTCTCTCTAAATGAAAGTGTTTTTCAGTGTGTTTTTGCCAAATAACTACATAGCATGGATGATGCAATCTCAATTGTTATATATTTTAAGTTTATTTTATTAGTTTCATGATAGGCGAGAATATTCTTGAAAACATTGCAGAAATAGTTCGAGAGAAGACTAGGATTCCTGTATATGGCGTAGATGTCAGAAGAATTCTCTCAGCATTGCAAGTAACTGATGACTTCTGGGAAATAATATTTTATTCAGAAGTTACAGTCCCAGCAGCGTCTGAAATACTAAAAGAGCTTGACAGAAAGGGTATTGTGAAACTTAGTGGAGATGTAATTGTTATTACTGAAAAAGGATATGAAATCATTAAGAAATTTGAAATTCCAAAGCCCTATTATAAAAAATGCCCTACTTGTAGTGGAAGAGGGATTTCATTAGAGGACTTTGAAGAGGTTTTAAGAGAATTCAAGAAAATTGCACAAAACAGGCCTGAAGCTATACAGCAGTACGATCAAGGGTATGTGCTACCGGAGGTTACAGTATCTCGTGTAGCACTTATGGCTAATAAAATGGACCTCCAGAATAAGAGGCTTCTTGTAATAGGGGACGATGACCTTACGTCAATAGCTGCAGGGCTGAGCAATCTTCCAAAAGAGGTAGTGGTTCTTGAAATTGATGAAAGACTCGTTAACTTCATAAATAAGATATCAGAGGAGTACGGTCTCAAGGTAAATGCAGAAATATACGACATAAGAAACCCACTTCCAGAGAGGCACTACGCTAAGTACGATACGTTTATCACAGATCCCTCAGAGACAAGGGAGGCTTTAAGGCTCTTCATATCGCGTGGGATATCAGGGCTTCATGGTCCTAGATGTGCTGGATACTTTGGAATTACTAGAGCAGAGGCCTCTCTTGAGAAGTGGTACTATCTTCAGAAAATGCTACTTGACATGCGCGTTGTCATAACTGATATGATACATAACTTTAACATCTACGTAAACTGGGGATACGCCGAGAAGACAAGAGCCATGCAGGTAGCTCCGGTTAAGAAAGCTCCAAAACGTGAGTGGTATACATCTACGATGTATAGAATAGAAACCCTTGAAGGTTTCGTAAGGTATAATGAACCCGCCAAAGAGGACATATACGAGGACGAAGAGAGCTCTACTGTCTGATTGAAACCAATAACGGCCTGCTTTTTCTTATGCTTTCTTGTTTTGTATTGAGTAAATCTAATATATTTTTAATACATCATATATGAACGATTCTTCTCAGTGTATGTATGTCAGTACATGACATAAACGAACATCGCCTTGAGGGGACTTAGCATGAAGGCACTGGGAAGACACATGATTGTAGAACTGTACGGGTGTAATGGGCAAGCGCTTAATGATGTAAAGCTCATAGCAAAGATGTTAAAAGAGGCTACAGAGGCAGCAAATGCCACAATACTGAGCGTCCAAGTACATCCACTCACTCCTCAGGGAGTGAGTGGAGTGGTTGTTTTGGCAGAGTCTCATATTTCTATTCACACTTGGCCTGAGTTAGGCTACGCGTCTCTTGATATATATACCTGTGGGGAACACACTAAACCAGAAAGGGCCCTAGAGGTAATAAGGGAGTACCTTAGCCCTAAGAATATTAATATTGTCGAGCTAAAGAGAGGTGTACTTCTTGAGTGAGGGCGATGATGACGAGGGCTACGTCTGTGAGAAGCAGACAGAGAGCATGAAATTCTGCCTTAGATATAAAAGGGTTCTCTATAGAGAAAGATCAAAATATCAGGAGATTATGATCGTTGAGACCTATGACTACGGGAGAGCTCTTCTGTTAGATGGTCTCTTTCAAACTACTGAAAAGGATGAAGCATTCTATCATGAGCTTCTTGTGCATATTCCCTTATTTGCTCATCCAAGACCCCAAAATGTTTTAATAATAGGAGGGGGTGACGGGGGAAGCCTCAGAGAAGCATTAAAGCATGGCATTCATGTAGATCTTGTTGAAATAGATGAAAAGGTGATTGAAGCATCTAAAAGGTATCTCTTCTTTCCTGAGGAGGGAGACTTTAACATTATAATAATGGATGGCCTTGAGTATCTGAAGAGTACTGCTAAGAAATATGATGTCATAATAGTAGACGGCTCAGATCCAATGGGACCTGCAGAGACTCTATTCAGGGATGAATTTATAGTCCTTCTAAAAAATGCTCTAAGTAATGACGGAATAGTAACTCTTCAATCTGGGAGCCCAATAATGAGTGAGAGATATTGTTATTTCTTCAAATTATATGCAGCACTTAGTAGACACTTTAGAATTGTGAAGCCGTACTTCTACTTCGTGCCTACTTATCCTACAGGCATGTGGTCATACATAGCAGCTTCAGATGTTATTAACCCAGAAGTTCCTGCAAGAACTCCAAGTGAAAAGTTCAGCCTTAAAGTATATACGACAAAACTCCATAGAAGTGTATTTGTTGCCCCCCTATTCTTAGAAAGAATGTTAAAAAATTATGAAAAATGAAACTACGTCGATATATCCAACCCAAGCTTCTCAGTGAGCTCCTTATATCTATTTCTTATAGTGACCTCTGTTACGTTTGCTACCTGAGCAACTTCCTTTTGTGTTTTTCTGTTTCCAGTAAGTATAGCTGCTATGTAAATTGCAGCAGCTGCCATTCCCTGAGGGCCTCTTCCAGAGGTAAGACCTGCTTCCTTGGCCTTTCTTAGAATCTCCTTCGCCTTCTCTATGGTCTCTGGACCTAATCCTAGTTTGTCACAGAACCTATCAACGTAGTCTTCAGGCTTAGGAGGCTCCGACTTTATATCAGATATGTGTCTTGAAAGGAACTTATATGTTCTGCTTATTTCTTTCTTACTAGTCCCAGCAGCCCTTGATACCTCCTGAAGCGTTCTAAGATGTCTCAACCTACGGCAAGCAGCATAAACTGTGGCTCCCGCAACAACACTTATACTCCTCCCTCTAATTAGGTTCCTCCTAGTAGCTTCTCTATATATTCTAGCCGCATATTCCCTTACATCCCTAGGAAGTCTCAAATTTGTACATAGTCTCTCTATTTCGCTAAGGCCTGCTCTTAGGTTTCTATCCATTGCTCCGGAGGTACTTATCCTCCTGGTCCATCTTCTAATTCTTGCAGACTCTGATGGAGGTACTGGGGATCCCTCGCTATCTGTAAGGGCAATTTCAACACCAAATCCAAAGTCGTGAGATGTAGGTGTTATAGGTCTTCCAGTTCTTGAACGCTCTAGAGCTTGTTCATAGTCAAATCCTCTCCACTCAGGGCCTGTCGAGACTATATTCTCCTCTATTACATATCCACAATTTTCACAATACATTACACCGTGTTCTGCATCCATAACTATGTTACCGCCACATTCGGGACATACTTCTGGATATGCCCTCTCAACACCTTGTGACTCGTTGATCTCCTCTTTATTCTCCTTTTTTTCATCTTTATCCAAACATAACACCCCCATAATCAAATTTCAAACATATCGTTCTTAATTAGTTATGTACTTTTACACATCCCTTTGGCGTTTATACACAAGCACGCTAGAGCAGTAGATGTTGGATAGTTGGCCTCCCCTTGTGATAGGAGCCATTCAACAGCGTCCTAGGCTTATTTATATACACATAAGGCCCCTGAGACAGGACACACTGTAATAAAATATAAAATATTTTTCCCGGATCTAACTATATAGTTGTCCGTTTTTATATTTAAACTTTTCGAACCTTTAAGAACGTTTACTGAGGGGCAGAAACTTTAAACTGTAGTTTTTTTGTATCTTTTTGTTTCGCTCTGTTTCGGGCGAAAGGTTTATAGTGTGGTGTGATAGTGTTTTCTATGAGTATCCGGGTGATGGGAGCCTTGCTCCAAGCCCGCTAGGCTAACCCTAGATGGGAGCCCTGTGCCGTTGGGCTCGACCGCCGCCCATGACCCCACGGGATGAGCCTTCTAGGCGAGGCGGAACCAATGAAACCGTATCACGATGAAACAAAAATATACAGAGTGATACGGTTCGAGGAAACGG
>QMTU01000037.1 GCA_003663585.1 Thermoplasmata archaeon | reverse complement strand
CTGGAAGTTTCGAGTCAATGAGCTACATTTATATACATATATACACCCTCTTTCTTTGTGATTGAAATGAAGTGCAAGATTTACCCAAATAGGAATACACGCAAAGACGGAGCATGTAAATATTGGGAGTTATGTGAATATGCCGGAGGCCCAGAATGCGTAGCTACAAGCTCGTATTCTGGAATGCCCATCCGGGCAGAAAAAGTTAAGCAAAAAGGAGGGATGTGTATGGACAAAGCTTTAAGAGACAAGCTGCTGGTAAAGGAGATAAACGAAGACAAAGTTGTAAAATTGCTTAAGCAGGGCAAGACAGTCTGGGAAGTCACCGAAGAAGTCTTTGGAACCAAATTCGACCACAGCGACCGTGAAACCTGGGTTTTCTACAGCAGAGTGAACAGGATACGAAGGAAGCATGGTATACCAGCAGCTAAGAAAAAGAAGGAGCCGAAGAAAGAGGAGTAACAGTAATGGCTGAAATATTTCAAGTACACAACACTGATAAGCGCAGAGAGTTCATTGAAAGCATCGAGAAAGGAGAACCTATACTAGCTCAGAAGCCTTCAGGCCAAGACGTAGAGTATTTCAGCCCAGAGACAGGATTTTGCTTGCTTAAGAAAGAAGCATTCTTGAGCCCATCTAAGAAGTTTATGCAGCGTGTCTACGCTTGTGCAAAACTGAGCTTAGGAGCTGCCTTAGAATTGAGAGAGTTCTACTATACTATAAGGCAGACTCCTGAGCTCGCTCAATATTTTTCAGGTGTAAAGCCTGATTTGATATACCAAGTAGTCTTGAATTCTCTGAACCAGATGGAGATTATATGCGATGTAGACAGACATAAATTCACTATGGGCAATTTAAGCAAAGGCTTCATATTCGATGCGCATTCGTACTCGTTCAGAGACAAGGAAAAGAAAGTAGGCTTCACAGAGACTATAGCTAGAACTTTGGATCCATCGGAGCTAGAAACTACATCGAACATTATCTTTGTAGAGAAAAACGCGGCTGCAACTAGATTAGTGGAAATGGGCTTCAGCGAGTTAACCAACAGCTGCATAGTTACTGCCGGAGGCAATTTCAATCGGGCAATATGGTTCTTGACCGACCGTTACAAAGACAAAAAGAATCTAATATACTTAGTCGATGGTGACGTATATGGGGATACTTGCTTGCAGAGCTCTCCTTCTCCCATGGCAAGTAGGCCCTCCTTTAGGGATCTCTGCAAGCAGGCTCCAGGATATGCTGCGCACCATCGAATTCGGAACACAGAATTCAAGGCATTTGCCGTTCAAGTTTCCTCCATGGAAATACCCAAATGTCCACTTAGCTGGTTTGTATCCTAGTATAGCAGAATACTTAGGCTTAGCTAATGATGTGTCTGAGAAGAGACCGCTGAACAACAAGTTCGCTAAGAGACGCTTAGAATTTCTTTCCAGGTATAATTTGATCGACGAGAGGGACATTGAGACTTGGAGGAGAAATAAGACTTACGAGCTTGAAGCTCTGTCTACTGCATTCAAAAATGACAAAGGAGAGCCTATAGGCCTAGGAATTTACTTGATTGAGTATTTTAGACTGTTCAATATACCTATTAAACCACCGTTGCCTCCTGATGATGAGCTTAAGCGCTTATTTGAGGAAGCTGCTCATGAAGAGCTTAAGCATGAAATCAGAGAAGCATTGCTTAGCGACAATGACATATTTTGGATTATGTATCGTGTTAGACAAGAGATCGAGAAGTACAGGGAGAGCATTGTAGATATGATCTATAGCAAAGTAAAGGATGAGCTTGACAAAGTTCTAGAGCAAGTAACTGTGAATGCAATCAAGTACTGGATACTAAAGCAATACGAAGAGGATCCTACGAGGAAAGAGTATGACTATGCCAAGATAGCACATATGCTAAAGAAGAAGTTCATAGTCCAAGGAGAAATTGTAGGACCTGAAATAGAAGATAAGCTCAAAGAGCTAGTAAAGCAGTATTTCGAGGAGAACAAAAGATACAGTGCAGACATAGAGTTTGAGCCTATACACAACGAAAGCAAGCAGCCCGACATATACGATGTAATACTAAGGCATCTAGGAGCCAAAGAAGAAGATGTACTCAAAATAAGAAAGGCGTTGGAGTGGAGATTCAATGGACATAGAGAAGCTTCTTAATAAAGCAGTTCGAATAGTCCTAGCGTATGGATTGATAGTCGTTGACTGCCTAGGAATTTACACCATTATCTCTCTTTTCTTTGAGAGCTTCTTGTTAGCGTTACTGCTGAGTCCAATATTTACGCTTGGTTTCCTTATAATCAATGTCTTGATTTGGGAGGAAGTGATAAAAAATGAAACATGTTAAGTCAGAAAGATTGGCAGCTGCACTAGCCATAATGGCTATTGCTGCTATGCTAGGGATTCCTACTCTATTGTTCGCTCATGCAATGTACTCTTTCTTGACACCTGAAACTTTCTGGGAGAGAGTAGCTGCCATGATTATGGCTATATTAGCCGGCTTCGGAGGTCTGATTTTGGGGATTATAATGGTCATAGTAATACTGGAATTAACAGAATGACAAATTCCATGGAGGATTTTGTCAGTTTGTTGACTAAATGGAGGTGATATTTTGATTGCTTATGGAATAGCAGACGCTCACGGAATCGAAACCGTAGCGTTTGCTCCTGATTTGAATGCTGCTAAAGAAGACAAGAATTTAGGCTTCATGCTGATCAGAGTTTTAGCCAACAGGCACAGGCATGCAGTTGTGTTTCTAGCTGAAGTAACTCCTGAAGCAGCCAAGCAAATCAATGACTTAATCAAAGAAAGCAAATTCATAGAAGCTTTGAAATTGCTCAAAGCTTCAGCTAAAGAAACTTGGTTCCCTGACCAGTATGCAGTTCAATTCAGCAAGTCTTGGGATTT
Source organism: Thermoplasmata archaeon (assembly GCA_003663585.1). Taxonomy (GTDB): domain Archaea; phylum Thermoplasmatota; class B47-G6; order B47-G6; family B47-G6; genus B47-G6. Next base: position 4,114 of record QMTU01000037.1, on the reverse strand, counting down.
AATACCTAATCCAGATTTGGATCCGTGGTCATAATGAAATTATATAGAACCATTTATGCTGATCCGCCTTGGTGTTTCAGAGATAAATTGGATCCTACAAGAAGAAAACCGTATCCGGAGATGACAACTGAGGAGATTAAAAAATTGCCAATAAAGAAGCTTGTAGCTGACAAAGCCCATTTGTACCTTTGGTGTGTGCATACTCATCTCAAAGAAGGCTTAGAAGTAATGGAATCTTGGGGGTTTCAGTACAAAACTCTTATCGTTTGGAGAAAACTGACCAAGCATGGGAAGTTGTGGTTTGGCATGGGCCATTATTTCCGTGCATCAGTGGAAATATGCTTATTTGGTGTAAAAAGGGAATTTACCTACTAGGACAAAGAATACACGGAATATCTTTGATGCTATTCGGCCAAATTTGCATTCAGCTAAGCCTGAAAAAATGTACGAAATAATAGAAGCCAATTCGTACCCACCGTATCTGGAGTTATTTGCTCGGAAACAGCGGGCAGGCTGGGATGTTTGGGGAAATGAAGTGGAAAACAGCATAAATTTGGAGGAGTTGGAATGTCTTTAACATTAAAGTTAAAACAAGAATACAAATCAATGATGGATAGATGGGAACGCGGACATTTGTACTATCATTTAAAGCAATACATAAGAACATATACCAAATATCCTGTTAAAGCTGGATTAAAGAAGTATATTTGTGCAGTCTTAGCTATCGCCAGAGTAGGTTTGCCAATAACCAGCACTTTATTAGCATGGTTAACCGGTGTAAAAATTGATGCTGCACATAGTGAGCTGAAACATTTAGCATCTCTTAAAATATTAGAGTCTATGCCTACCAGCGAGAAATTAAGGAAGTATAAGTTAACTAAAGGCTTCATAAGTGCTGTTTATAGCAAATTAAGTAAATGCTAAATAAGGAAGGAAAATCAATGAAAATCTTTATAGCTCATTCCCTAGGTTTGACAAATAAAGCAATTAAGCATGCTGAAGCTTTGGAAGCTGAAGGCTGCGAGACTTATGTTCCTGGGAGAGATACGCCTCAGCATTTGAGTGCAAAAGAAATCTATAAGCGGAACGTTGAAGCCATAAAGGAAGCTGATGAAGTCCACGTTATATGGGATGGAACCAGTCAAGGGACTCTCTTTGATCTAGGAGCAGCTTATGCTCTGGGCAAGCCTATCTTGATAGTGTACGTGAAGATGAGGACATGGCATTCATTTTTGCTCGAGCATGTAGGCGAGATGCTGTAGCTGAGGATTTCTATGCCTTGGTACAAAAAGAAGCACAGGAAGTCAACAAGGCTCCCTAGAGATCTCTTCGATGTTATAGTAGGCTATGAAGACGTCAAGAGGATTTTGCTGAAAGCTCTTAAGAGCAAGAAGCCTGTCCATGCACTGCTAGCTGGAGTGCCTGCTTCAGCTAAGTCATTGTTCCTCTCTGAGATACAACGACTTCCCTCCTCTTATTTCCTTTTAGGCGGTAAAACTACTAAAGCAGGTTTAGCTTGGATTCTAAGTAGGTGTAAGCCTAAGTATTTGCTTATAGATGAATTAGATAAAATGCCTAGGAGAGAAATGACCGTATTGCTCTCTCTTATGGAAACAGGCTTAGTCAAAGATGTTAAGTACAGGAAGGAAATCGAAGTGGTTTTAGATACAAAAGTTTTTGCTGCTTGCAACAGAGATGATGCTATACCTGCAGAGCTCAAATCTCGCTTCTACTTGAAATTCTATTTTAAACCATATAGTCTGGTTGAATTCAAAGAAGTTGGAACCAAAGTCTTAGTTAGTAGAGAAGGAGTCAAAGCCAGTTTAGCTAGCTATATAGTTAATCGAGTGTCTGAGTTTACTCGAGACGTTAGAGTTTGTATAGGCATAGCTAGGATTGCTGAGAGTAAAAGCGACGTAGATTTCATAGTGGGTTCTTTAAGAAAGTACAAGAAATTTAGCTGGAAGAAATAATTAAATAAAATGTTGCTTATATGTAATGTGATGCATATGGCTTCGAGAATTAAGCATTTAGTGTTGAAGGCAAAAGAGCATTCGTTTCTGTTTCTTACACTACTCTGGTATTTGATTCTCCAAAGAATGGACAATTTAGTGTGCCCTAGATTAGAATACGATTTCAGAATGCTGTTGGCATGGTGGTTGTTTATGCCTTTATTAGTAGTTTTAACTGGAGTTTTGATCTACAGCACCAAAAAGTCTCTCTGGAAATCTGCCTTTTTCATTCTGTGCTATCCAGCTATGCTGCTGGATTTCTGGTACATCCTAGAAGTGCCAGCTCCTGAGTTTTGGGCCAATCCTTCATTTGTTTGGTGGTGGCATCCTGCCTGCTTAATTTTCCATTACCCTTGGACAATCAAAGAGCAAATAGTTTACTGGACAGTGTCATTTATTGCTTTAGCAATTTTGTACTTCAAGAAAGTCTTTTATAGTGTCAAATAGAATTCTTCTATTCCGATTTCTCCTGTGTTCAATGTGGCTTTCACAGTGAATGTCCATAAGCCAGATGCAGCATCTTCAGGTATTTTCCACTTCATTTTGTAAACTCCAGTTTCTTCTTTTTCTAAATCACTTAAGCTTAGAGTAGTTTCTGTTTCTCCATTGGGCTTTTTGATTGTGATAGTCAAGCTGGCAGGGTCAACTTTGTTTTCACTGTCGTCTTCTATGGTGATTCTTCTCCCGTAAGTTTCTCCTTTGTGCCAAACCTGCTTTTCTTCGCTCATTCGAATACCTCCTCTGTTGAAACAGTAACAGGCTTAAACTCTTGGCTTACTATTTTAACAGGTAAAAATTCTGTGAGAGTAACTTTCAGAATTTTTGTTATTAAGCCTATGATAGTTATTACATCAAGAAGCTTTATTTGATCTTGAATTACAAGCTTTTTATGAGCTAGAATTTTCTCGGTTAATTTAAGAGTGTCATGGATTGTTTTTATTATTTGGACAATTTGAATGGCATCAGTCAAGCTTATTTGGTCAGCTATTATGAAAAGCTTGCTGGTTATTACAGATTCCAATAATGATATTTGATCCTGAATTTCTAAGAGTTTGTTTCTGAGAATTTCTTCATTTAATGTTATGCAATCCTGAATTGAGAAATGTTTATGTCTTAGAATTTGCTCTAGCAAGGAAATATTGTCCAAAATAAAGAATCCTTTATGGCTAAGAGCTTCATCACTTAATGAAATGCTGTCAAAGACGCTTTTAATTATTTCTGTAATTAAGCTGACTACATCGGAAAGAGAAATGCTGTCTGATACCGCGAAGTTTTTGCCTCGGAGAAGCTGTTCAGTTAATTGTATAGCATCAGGGATTGTGAACACTTTATGGCTGAGAATTTCATCGGATAGGCCAACATTGTCCATTATGCTTTTGATTATTTCTTTTAATACGATTATTGCATCTGAAATTGAAATTAAATCAGTAATTGTGAATGATTTGCTTCGTAAAACTTGTTCTGCACTAACCTGGATTAAATCTGAAATTGTAAGGTTTTTATCAATTATGATTTGATCTGTTGATCCAATGCTATCAGTTACCATCTTGAAAATTTGTGTAATCACGTTTACAACGTCAGTTATTGAAATTGCATCGGGAACGACAAGTGATTTGCTCCGCAAAATTTCATCTAATAATTGAATTGTATCGTTCATACTGAATATTTTGTCTATGGTAATTTTCTCTATCAATTGGATTATGTCACTTGCACTAAATGCTTTATGGCAAAGAATTTGGTCGGCAAGAGATAATGCATCGGTAATTACTTTCAGGATTCCAGTTGTGAGATAAGCAAACTTAACATTGTATGGACTTGAAGTTTTAGTCATGTAAGCTAATCCTATTTTTGAGTTATAATCGTTATAGAATACCGTTATTCGCTCTTCTTTGGTTAAACCTTCACTAGTTTCGTCTATCCAATCGGTTGGATCTGAATCCCAAGTTCCGTTGTGGCATTTCTTGTAGTAAATATGATTGTTTTCAGCCCAAAAACAGTAAAGGTCTCCTTGAGAGGTTCGACACAATACCGGCGCAGAATACTGTGGAACATCATCTGCAATCAAAACGTCAGGTGTGAAATCATCAGATGAATAATCGTAT
>QMTU01000036.1 GCA_003663585.1 Thermoplasmata archaeon | reverse complement strand
GATAAGCTGTGGGAACGCTATAAACAGAACTCCAAATATGATCATTATAGCTGCTAGGACAGAATCTGAAACGTCTATTCCAAATAATTCTCTTAATATACTCCTTGTGGTCTTCACTATTTTTTCATCTAACTTTTTCTCCATATTACAAATCACCACACAATCCTTATTCAAGACTTACAAGATCCTTAAGCCTTCTAAGAGCCCGTAGCTTTGCATTATTTCCAAGCTTCGCCTCCTTTATGGCATTCTCTAAAACCTCTGCCTCTCTTTGCATGAGCCTCCTTCTTACATAATATGGTCTCCCAGCCTTCGTACCATGTGCAAACGTGTATCTTATTGGATCTTTCCAGGAGATAGGGCTCCCATACACCACATGGGCGACATACACAAGCGACCTTGCAAGACCTGGTCCGAACCCTCTTTTAACGAGGAGGTCCTCGAAGTTTTCTGCTTCCCTTGCAATTCTTATCGCATCGATTTGGACTCTCCTAGGAATTTGAAGGTACTCTGGGAGCTCCTGAATGACCTTTATCCTTCCAAAGAGATTGCTATTGTCCTTCTCAACGTCTATAAGGGTCGTGCTTCGGGATCTGAGCCTCGTTATGTAAAGTGCAATCCTCTCAGGGCTTTGGTCGTGCAGGATATCGATTATAGTCCTTCTTGTGTCCTCTATCTCTGATGCTGCTATATTAAGCACTCTTGTCGGCACTCCGAAGCCTGTCTGTGGGTCATCGAATAGCTTTTTGTCGCTTATCCAGTGGAATCTCCTTACTCTTCTTAGTCCCGTGCTCATTTTCTGGTTTATGACTGTGAAGTTCCCTCTCTCATCTGCGAGCATGAAGTGAAAATAAAGGCTGTACCCATCTTGTATAAGCGTGCTATCAAGCTTTGCTGATTTAACACTGACTTCTGAGAGCTTTTCCTTTAAGCTGTCCTTTATATCCATTTTCTTAAGCTCCTCTGTTATCTTAGCCTCTCTCCCCTTACCTCCTAAGGCAATTAGTCCCGTGTCCAGATCCCTGAGGGCCTCCTTAAGAGCTCTGAGGGTGACAGTTGTCATGCCTGAGTAGTTCCATTCAAATCCCACAAGACATGCGTATGCGTTAAACCAAAGTGGGTCTGAAAACCTGCGGATTACCTCTCTTGTTCCGAATTCATATTCGAGAACTTGTACTATGGCCCTTGTGAGAGCAACTATTTCCTTATAGTGAGGAACAGGTCCTGACGCTAGCTTGAGCTCAACATCTCCAATGCGCATCATGACGTTATCTTTAGGGCACGTACATCTTTTTAAAAGTTTTCAACCGTTGTGTAGTAGTGAAGGTTAATAGCCGAACGTTTAATATACTTCTAGTGGGCACTTCATGTTTTACGTGTCGACGCGATTAGGTGTAAAAAATTGGTAGGATCCTCTACGTTAGCTCTGATGGCCTTGTTAATAGTAAGTGCAAGTTATATTAGTGGAAATGTTGAGGACATTGCAGGAGGGGACAGCTTTGCAGTGATCCTGACGAGCTCTAAAGACGTTTTCATAATGGAGAAATACACATCCGTGGATCTCCTTTCAATAGCCCCTGAGAAGGGAGATATTATTGTCTCTCAGGGTCACATATTTATTGTCAGTAATTCTGGACTTTATGCGTTTAATGAGAGTGATATGGGGTTTAATAAAGTTCTCAGCGGTAATGTGAGTGCTAATAAGTACTACGCAGTCTGTGATGGTAAGCTTTATAGAATGCCTAGCTTGGAGTTCTTGGGAGAGTTTGATAGGGTGCTTATGAGGGACTCTATGGCCTTAGGGACTCTTAACTCAACAGCGAGTCTTTATGTGAACGGATCGTTAGTTCTTCTGATAAACCTCTCCTGGTATAATATCTCGGCACTTAAGCTAGTGGATTTTCTATACACAAAAGATGGCTTGGCATTTGTAGAGGACTATAGGAACATTATTTTTTTGTTGAACAACTCAGGAAATGTTGTTGTAAGTGAGATAAAGTACTTAGTTCCAAGGGTTGTGAAAATACTTTTCTTTAATGAAAGCGTTGCGTATATTCTCATAAGGTCAAAGGCTATTGGAGAGGGGGTTTCGAGATATATTATAGCCGTTTACTCCTTTAAAAGTAAGATATTCGTGAAGTACATCTTCTCATATAGTGTCTACTTTCCATATGCTTTCCTAGGGCTGAACTTAGTTAATGTGCTTACGGGAGAAACCGTGTTCACGAACGTTCTCTCAGTCTTAGATTACTCCAATGGGAGGATTTTACTAGTGCTGAGAAATAACACGCTTGTTCTCATGAACATCGAGAGCGGGTCTAAGATGTACTCTACGGCCTTAAGGGGAGTACCGTACCTTGGCACTATTGTCGGAAACAGAAGTGCAGTCCTCGTTGTGAGGGTAGTGAAGAACTACTCCTATGCATACATGGTTGAGTTTTCTAGAGGATCTCCTTCAGCAGGATTTACTCCTAAACCCCAGGAAAAAGGTTTTGGAATACCACCATTGTCTATAATTTTTGCAATTATCTTCTATGCCACCATCGTGATTATAGCAGTACTAGCCCTTAGAAGAAGGTGATATTTTTCTTAAACTATAAATAGTTGTTAGCACACTAGATCTAAATGATGCTCTTCTGGTTGTTTTTATATTCTGGTTAGGAGTGAGGGTGATGGCGGAGATACCAGACTTAGAGAAGTTTTTAACATATGCAGAAAAACTTGGCGCCGAACACGTTACTATAAGGTTCAACAACACAAAGTATGAGCTTATATCTGTTGTGAACGGAGTGGTTTCAGAGTACACGTATACTGACATGTCTGGAATTGGAGTAAGCGTTCTCGTTGGCAAGTCACCGGGATTCTCATCGACGAATAGCTTGGATGATAATAGCATAAAGAAAGCAGTAGAAGAGGCTGTTAATGCAGCAAAAGCAGTTAAGGGCAAGTCCTATGAAATCGAGCTCGCAGATGTAAAAGCAGCGAAAGACAAGGTTGTAGGACCATACAAAGTGTGCCCATTTGACATAGATGAGAAGGAGAAGATAGAGATCCTCATGAATACGAACAAAGCTGCAAGAGAACTTGATGGCATAAAGTCCACTACAACAAGGCTGGGACTCGAGCTTGATAGGAGGGTTATAGTCTCAAACGATGGCATAAACGTGGAGGTAACTACGAGGCTTGTGGGTCTATCTCATATAAGCGTTGCTGGAGAGGCAGGATCAATGGAGAGGGTTTGGGATTCCAGATCACAATCTGCAGGCTTTGAGTTCATAAGATCACAGAATTGGAACGAAATGGCTATGGAAGTCTCTAAGATGGCACTAGAACTCGTAAAGGCTAGCGCTCCAAAGGCTGGAAAATACACAGTAGTCCTTCATCCTGATGTCGTGGGGCTCTTAATACATGAGGCCTTTGGCCATGCAAGCGAGGGAGATACTGTGTACGCTAACGCAAGTGTGCTCGCAAATAGAATTGGAGAGGATATAGCTGCTAGAGAAGTAAGCGTAGTAGATGAGGGAGTAATAGAGGGCGGATACTTCTTCCCCTACGATGATGAGGGAGTCCCTAAGGGAAAGACATACATAGTCAAGGATGGCAAGCTTACGGGATATCTAACCTCAAGGGCTGTTGCCAAGGCACTCAATATGAGCCCTACTGGAAATGCTAGAGCTCAGGACTTCAGAAATCAGGTCCTAGTGAGGCAGACGAATTACTACATCGAGCCTGGCGACATGAGCTTTGAGGAACTTTTAGAGGACGTTGATTATGGAATCTACATTACAGGCAAGGGGGCTGGGGGTGGAGAGGTCAATCCCGCTGCTGGAACGTTTACATTTGGTGTTGGATACTCCAGGCTAATAAGAGATGGAGAGCTTGCTGAGCCCGTAAGAGGGGTCACTCTTACGGGAATGATACTAGACGTTCTTAAGAACGTGGATGGCCTTGGAAAGAGCCTTGAGATAAGGACAAGCGTATTCGGTGGTTGTGGAAAGGGTGGACAGCGCGTTCGTGTTGGTGATGGAGGGCCATACGTGCGTGTGAGGAATATGATCGTTGGAGGTAGATAAATATGGTAGACATTGAGAGTCTTGTTAAGAGGGCAGAGGATCTTGGAGCGTCTGATGTAAGAATAACCGTTATAAAGTCTAAGAGAAAGAGCGTATCATCCGTAGGAGAGAAGATCTATCAGAGTAATGTTGTCACAAGCTATAACATTGGAATATTTGTCTCTGTAGGCAAGAGAATAGGAGGAACAAGCGCTACAGTAAACGAACTCGTAAACGTTGAAGATCTCCTCCTTAAGGCAATAAAGATCGCCAAGAACTCTCCAGAAGATAAGGACTGGCCGGGAATAGCCAGAGGACTTTCAAAGGTAAGCATATCAGGAGTGCATGATAAAAAGACTGCTGAGACTACCATTGAGGGACTTGCAGATGCTGTAATGAGGTCATGTGAGCTCGTCACGTCATATGATAAGAGACTTAAGCCTATATCCACTGGGATTGCCGTTGTAGAGTCCGAGACTAAAATAGTGAACAGCTACGATGAGAGCGTTTCCTCAGCGGAGACCTCAGTGATGTTCAGTGCAAGTGTGAAGTCTAAGGACGGGATTAAGGAAGGGTCATATGGGGAGAATAGAATCTTTAGAAGGATTGATGATATAAGGCTTAAGGATCTAATGGAGAACATATCAAGAAGGGCCTTAGATGCCTTAGACGCAAGGCAGATAGGCACGGGAAGTTATGATCTCGTGTTTGAGGGCCTTCTTTTCTCAAGGGTTCTTGAGGTAATGCTAGGGCCTGCTATAAGTGCATATAACGTTCAGATGAACAGATCACCGCTTAAAGACATGCTAGAGAGTGAAATAGCAGCTGATCATATAAGCTTTGTCGAAAGACCTCACGAGGCTCAATATCCAGGTGCTAGAGAGTTTGACAGTGAGGGAATAGCCACAAAGACCTTCCACGTCGTGGAGAAAGGGGTTCTGAGGTCATTTATATATGATTATTATACGGCCTCTAAGGAGGGAAGGGAGTCCACTGGAAACGCCTGGGGAGGGCTTGGCCAAAGAACCACGCCTGGACCCAATAACATAGTTCTTATGCCCGGAGATGCAACTGAGGATGAGATTATAGAGGAGACTAAGCGCGGAGTACTAATATGCACATCCATAGGATACTGGCTGTCTAACTACATAAGTGGACAGCTTAACGGGACGATTTCCCATGGATACCTCATAGAGAATGGCGAGATAAAACACGCCGTTAAGGGTGTGGCATTCTCAGATAATTTCTACGAGGTTCTAAAGTCTAAACTTGACCTTATAGGAAAGAAGCTCATTCCTAGTAGTAGAATGGCGTCTCCAATGGTGAGGATAAGAGGATCTACGATAGCAGGACTCTAGCATTCCTCTTCCCTAACGATTTTGTTTAACGCTACCAGAGCTCTCTTTGCAATTACAATCTCGTCTATGGACACCCTCTCCTTTTCTGTGTGGCATCTATAGAGCTCCCCAGGACCCCAAACGACAACATCACATCCCACTTTTGCGAGATTAAGGGCGTCCGTCCACGACTTCATAACAGCTCTTTTAGGGATTAGTCCTATGGACATAAGTGCCTTCTCAAGAAGTCTATCCACTCTCCTAGAGTAAGTGCCGTCATAAGAATCCTTTATCTCTATGGAGATCGTGTGTGAAATTCCTCTTACTATGGCTCCTATTACGTCCCTAGACTTAATCTCAGGAGGAAAAAGAACCTCTATTCTACCTTCGCACCTCTCAGGTATTACAAGTTCATCTGATCCTCCTCTAATCATCTGCATCGAGGACATTATGCCAGGAATGCTCTTCACATGATAGTAAAACTTAATGCACTCCTCTATGGCGTTTATACCTTTCTCAGGATGTGCTCCATGTGCGCTGATGCCCCTAGCCCTCACGATCACTTCAAGGCTACCGTAGTGAGTTGATGCTACATTAAGAGAAGTAGGCTCCATTACTACAGCCATCTTTGGCCTATACCTATGGGCATATTCCATTGATCCTGTCCCATTTTCCTCCTCATCGTAGAAGAGAGCTATGCCAAAGTTCAACTCCTCAATTTCTCTAAGGGCCTCCAGGATTGCGGTTATGCTGGCTTTATCGTCACAGGAGCCTGTACCGTAGGCATAAGCTGCGTCAAGTGAAAACTCCCTCTTTATTGGTACTGTGTCCATGTGGGCAGTGACTATGAGGTTCTTGTTGGGGTTAACAAGCACGTTATTTTTCTCCCTTTTTACAGAGTATCCGAAATCTTCAAGGACGTTCTCCAGAAAGCTTGCTATTTCATCTTCTGATCCTGACACAGACTTAGTTCTCGTAAGCACCTCAAGGAGATCCCTTACCCTTTGTCTCTCCTCAGGTGATATGGGCGTCATTGAATCATCCTCTAAACTAGCGCACAGCGCTAATATTATATAACCATTATGACTGCTTAATATTTGCTCTTTATAATCATGTCAGGATAATACAAGCACTTGCCTAAGATCTGCCTGTTAGCTTCTAGAAATGCAGATTTTTCACGGCTAGAAGGCTCTCTTGTTCCATTAAGAGAATCCTACTTTAGAATATGCTAGTCAGACCACATGCGAGTTACTCGCTCCTTGTTAGATCTATTGAAATTTTGTAGAAACCTTCATAAAGGTGAACAACACATAAGATTCAGTATAACCACAAAGACGGGTGAGGAAGTTTGGGGATCTGGGACTTAATCATGAGGAGGAGGCACTCTAAGGGAAATAACAGGATCAACTTGCCTCCAGAGGTTCAGAGGGTTCTGAACGCCTTGAGGGAGGTCAAAGATCCTGAGACCGATCTCAACATAGTTGATGAGGGCCTGATATACGGACTTACTATTGAGGACAGGACAGCAAGGATACGGGGTTCAGCCTACATAGGCATTGGCAAGCCTATGTAGGCCTTGGGGCACATCAACCTCAACTCCCTCAGGGTTCATCGGAGGGCCTTCGTGAAAACGGAGACTCCCT
>QMTU01000035.1 GCA_003663585.1 Thermoplasmata archaeon | reverse complement strand
CCTAAAAAGAAGGCTTTTAGCATTTGTTATTTCTGCTGTAATTATTACGTCTGTTGCTCTGTTTATACTTCCAAGGTTATTTGCCAAGAACGGTATTGAGATAAGCATAGTTTATTTCTCAGAGGATCATTCCGAATTAGCAAATTTACAGAGCTCTGAGGCTATAATTTACTATCAAGTTTTTATAAACTCATATGATGATGGTCTTACAGAAATTGCGAAAGGAAAAGTCTCTTCAAGTAAAATATTTATAGGTCTTAATGAAAAGCTAAGGAGAGTCTGTGAAAGGTGGCTTGAGCTCCCCTACGGGAAGAACACGCTTATAGGAATTGAAGTAAACGTTTGGATACTAAACAAAGCTGGAAATGAGATTTTAGGTCCAGTGATACGATATAAGCTGCTGGATCCAGAGAAAATATTAAATGGTGGCATTGAGAAAGTCTTAATTAATATTAACGAAGAAAGTATCCCAAGAACAAAAATAGACAAGATAATGAATAATATTAGCTCAGAAGGAGACTTACTAAGACATGTTGAATTCTTAGATTGGCTCTTAGAGTATGAAATCACGCCAGAAGATATTGCAACAAAGCTGGAAGAAAATGGACTTAATGATTGGGTAAAATGGGTGGGTGGAAAGGCATACATAAAAACTCCGATTCTTGTCATTGAAAATAAAAAGAACAACCTTGGATATGGTGTTCACATTACAGCAGCGTATGACATTGCAATTAACGAGAAGACCACAATCGAAGGATCTTATGGTATAGGAAACAAGATCCTAGAAAAAATCTCTGAGGGATTAAATCTCTCGGAGTTAAGTCTAAAACTGTACAATGGCGTTAAAACAGTCTCAAGGAAAATCTCAAGTGGAATATACTTCATTGATGTGTTGCCTGGAAGGACTGCTTACATATACATTTGGACGAGACCATATTTTGAGCATTATCGATGGTACGTTAACGGAATAAGAACAGACAAAGAGAAGTTCATGTCTTATATTTCAGACTTCCTAATGGAGGACTCAACAAAGGTTCTAATCGAATCATCTTATAGGCCCTTACCAAGCACTGTACTGAGTAGCATTAGTAACTCAACAGAAATAATAGCATACAAAGATTCCTTAGATGTTGGGGAGAGCATAGATTCCTGGCAGATTATTAACTATACTTACGATATTGCTAGAGTGGGGGATTACGATATTGGAACACTGGCATGTGCAGTAATATCGTCTGTAGTATCCTACTTAAATCCAGCATTAGGAATAATAGCGAGCACTTTAACAATCTCATTGAGCTATAACACAGAAGCAACCACAATAGCACTATTTGGAGTACAGAACAGAGGTGATGGGTCATCTATAGACGGCACTCCAGATCCTAATTGTGTTAACTCTTCAGTAATTCTCCATTACTATGTTACAACTCTCCAGTATAGAAAAGAGTCACTCTTCAAGGAGACATGCTACTTTAGAATACCAATAGCAAGGATAATAACAGAATACCTAAACTCATCTAACTAATTTAAGTTATTTTAAGTTTATGTGCTTAACAAAGGAAAGTAATCCCTCAACGTCTTTTATCTCCCTTTTTGTGATGCTCTTTATGATTCTCCTATACTTATCCTCAACGCGAACTCCATAGGACTCTAGGAGATACCGTATCTCCTTATAGAGCCTTTCTCCCTCGTTATCCCAATCAGACAGTACTAAAACTCTCTTATACTCTAAGTAGACTTCATCAATGAGATCACTGAGCTTTCTTCCCTTTATAGTCTTTATAGGGCCGTTAAAACCAAGCTTTCTTAGAGCTATTAGGTCATTCTTTCCCTCAACCAGAATGAGAAGCTTACCCGATGAGTTCTCTGAAGAGATCTCCTCAAGGGTTGTTATAAGGTTCTCATAGGTCTTCTCTTCTCTTAAGTACTTTCTCGACCTCCTCAACGGTAGCACCTCTTATGAGAACGTACTTTTCTCTAGCCTGAAAACCGCTGACTATTATTGCCTCTTTAGCAAATAATTTCCTTAAGAACTTCTCAAGCTCCTTGTTGGCCTGTCCTTTTACTGGAGGAGCCTTTACGTCCACTAGTAAGAATCTTCCATCCTGAGATATGCCCTTTATACAGTTTCTCCCTGCTCTTGGCTTTACTCTTATATGAAGTATAACTCCGTTCTGTGTTTCAGTGTAGTAATCCTTGGACATTTCCCCTTACTGCCTCCTTAAGTCGTTATGATCTCACTGAGCGTCTCATTGTTAGTAAGTATTAAAGATGTACGGTGCCCGACTGTCCCGACGTCATCCCACTGGTGACGCACCAGTGGTCTGCCGGGGGCCCATAGGCACCATGTAGCCCCTGGCTTGCATCGCAGCTCATGCTTCTCGCTGCGACCTTCGTCCAGGGGCCCTCAGGGATATGATTACCCTTTAGGCTATTTATCGTTTATGCGGAGGTCTCAGGAGACGGTATTAAAAACACCCGCTTGAAGTGCTGTTAACTCAGGGTGATAAAGTTTATCAAAGTCCATAGGTATTTATTTAGCGTTAGAGTAATAGGAAAATGCCTGGGGTGTAAGCGTCATGGTTCGCGTTTCTATGGAGGGAGCAGTACTCTCTCATCTTACAAAAATCGCTGATGCAATTTCTGACGAGGTATACGTCAGATTTCTTACAGATGGAATTAAAGTGATCGTTATTGATCCATCATTGGTGTCAGCAGCCTACGTTACTGTAGACGCTATGGCTCTTCAGGAATATGATGTTCCAGAGGAAATAGACTTTGGCCTCAGTGTTCAGGACTTAAAGAAGTTTGCGAGATTTGTAAAGACAAAGGACATAGTTACTATAGAATATGTTCCTGAGGAGGGAGCCTTTAAGTTCAGCGTTCATGGCATACAGTACATGATGCCAATACTCACTGTGGATGAGTCAAGGAAGAGAGAGCTGAACTTTGAATACGAGAACAAGATATCTTTGTCAGCTGCTGAGCTTGCAAAGGCAATACAGCTTACTAAAGCTGTAGCAAAAAGCGTTTCACCTATCGTTAAGTTTAGATTAAGCCCTGAGGGAATAATCATTGAGGCAAGAGGAGAAGGATCTAGGAGTGTTAGATTTGAGAAGACAGCAACAGAGCTTCCAGAGATTGACGTTAAAGAGACGGTGACTGGGGACTTCATAATAGAGAACCTAGAGAAGATCATAAAGGCCGTGAAGGAGTCTACCCTAGTGACTGTAAAGCTGGGGAACGCAAAGCCTCTATGCCTTGAGTTTGATGTAAAAGGCGGGGCTGGTAGGGTAACGTACTATCAAGCACCTGCGGCTGCTGAAGAATGACTGCAGATCGTAACAGAATAACCCTTTGGAAGATTCTTCTTTCAACATTTTTCCCATATCTTGAGGATTCTTATAAGATATTTCATGATATATTTAACGAAAGGTCTCTTTTTGCTGAGTTAAAGAGGAATCATGCAAGAGATTTATCGTGGGAGAGGATCTTAACTGCAATAAACTTTGGCGCTAGGATTCCAGATGATTATGTTAATAAAATTCGCGATCAAATTCTAGCGTTATCATCAGCCCTAAGTGTGGGATCTGAGGACGAAAAGTTGGGGATCTTAAAGGAGCACTTTCTTAGGGAGATGGTGGCGTTTTGGGGAAGTATTCTCATAGCAAGGGAGACAAAGAACCAGAGGTTCATATCTAGACTAGCAACCTTTGAATCTAAGAGGTTCAATAGCATCATGACTCTCATTATAAAAGATAGGGACATATTCTCAGCAATTGCTGAGCTTGAACCTGGTAAAGGCCTTTCTGTGCTCACACTTCTTACATACATAGCGAAACAGCTAAGGCTCAGGGTAAGAGAGTTCTCCTATGGTAACATTCAGACAAGAAGAGCCTTTGGAGTACACTTCTTAGATTACATTGAGTGTGCGCCTACACGCTCAGGATCATGGAAGCTTATAAATAAAATAATAAAGGAGGGATATGTGCTTTTCAGCGTTCCTATAGCTTCGGGAATCATTGACAAAGAGAGCAGAGACGTAATAAGACTGTTAGAGTCAGCAGTCTCTATTACAATCAAGAAGAAGGTGGAAGAACTTATATCGTATGAAAACCTAGATATTCCAGAGTGGGTTACTGACATGGCCATTAAAGCGCTTAGGTACTACGAAAGCCTTGTTCCAAAGGAGGCACTTGTTGATGAAGGTGAAAAGTACTGGCCTCCTTGCATGAGGGCAATAATAGGAGAGATAAGGGCCGGAAGAAGCCTACCGCATCAGGCAAGATTTGCCATAACAACGTTTTTACACGCCATAGGGTGGAGCGAAGAGGAAATGTTAGACCTTTACAGAAACTTTCCAGACTTCGATGAGGAAAAAGCAAGATATCAAATAAAACACATAACAGGCCAAGTCTCAGGAAAAATATACAGCGTTCCATCATGTGAAACCATGTTATCTTATGGATACTGCTTTAGAGGATCTGATGAGCTAAATTTATGTAGTAGCGTTAAGCACCCCATGCAGTACTATCAGAGGGCAATTAGGATCCTAAATAAAGAGATAAATAAGCGTAAAAAGGAGCAAAGACCTTCCAAGGATCGTAATTAGTACTCTCTCCAGGTGTATCCACACTTAGTGCATATGTATATAACAGTCTCTGGCTCATCGGCAGATCTCGTCTGTCTGACAATGTAGTAGGCCTCTCTGTTACCACATTTAGGACACTTTACTTCCGTCTTAGGAAGCATCTTTTCGCCAGAGTCCACTATGACAAGATCTCTGTCTGTTGCTCTCATGACAATTCTGCTCTTGCCCTTATCACTTCCTGTTCTTATACTCGCATCTTCTTCATAGCCACAGTTAATACAAACGTACTTGTTTCCTTGTTTTTTCATCATTCCACCACATATTGGACAGAATCTCATACTCCAAGACGCCTCCTGGCGTCCCTTATGATTTTATCATGATCAAATGCCAAGTTAGGTAGATCTTCTAGATCAAACCACTGAGCTTTTTCTGCATCATCACCGCCTCGTGGCTCTCCCTCAACGTACTCCAAAAGGAAAGCTATAGAGATCACGTGACCTCTAGGATCCCTGTTAGGATCTGAATATACTCCAAGGAGCTCTTTAACACGGGTTTTTATGCCCGTTTCCTCAAGGACCTCTCTCACGACTGCATTCTCGACAGTTTCTCCATATTCAACGAATCCCCCAGGTAGGGCGTAATATCCCTTGAAAGGGTCCTTTCCCCTCCTTACTAAAAGGATCTTTCGATCTCTTATGAGCACACCGTCCACAGCAATCATGGGCCTCTTCGTCATATGGATCAGAGGTTAGTAAGGGGTTTGTATATTTACGTTTTTCTTTCGCACACATGAGCACATAACATGAGAGTCTAGTTGACGTCCTTCTTGTGCCTAAGGCGTAGAGGCTTATAAGGGAGAGCTCATAAAAGTATAAGATGCGTCAGTACCTTCTTATTCATGTCCTCCTGGGGAATAGAGGTTTAGAAGCTACATGCAAAAAGACATTATTTGAAAAAGACTTATAATAGTTATCTAGCATGAATGGTGTAGACTGTGATGTACTACAAAAGCCATTATATCTGCATATGGGCCGCGAGGTTGGATTAATCTTAATGTTTAATGCTCAAAGGCTCATTATCTTTGTTATTTTTCTTCATCTTTAATGGTATTTAGAGTGTGCTCCTAACAATATTTAGGTGGTGTAGTATGAACATGAGGGATATGATAGAGCGTTTTCCAGAGCTTATTGAGGAGGGATGGTCGCTTGGATATCAAGTAAAGCCAAGAAGAAATGTCACAAGGGTTCTTTTCCTAGGTATGGGTGGATCAGCAATATCAGGAGATATCCTGTCAGAGGTTGGAAAGCTGGAATCCAAGGTTCCAATGGAGACAATACGAGGATACGAAGTGCCTGCATACGTTCATAGAAGAACCCTTGTGATAGCAATAAGCTACTCTGGAAACACCGAGGAGACCATAACGGCACTCAATGCTACTCTGGAGAAAGGTGCTACTGCAATATGCATCTCCTCTGGGGGCAGGATTGAAGAGATAGCGCAGGAAAAGGGCCTTGATTATATAAAGATCCCTTCAGGATATGCTCCTAGAGCAGCATTACCTCTCTTGCTATTTCCTGTGCTAAACGTCTTAGTAAGGTCAAGAATCTTGAAAAAGCTTAACGTGGAGAAAGTCATTGATGCCGTGAGTATTGTAAACCCAGAGGATGGAGAAGAGCTTGCTAAAAAAATAATCAATAGAACTCCTGTAGTCTATGGCTCTGGACCTTTTAAGGCGGTTGCAAAGAGGTGGGCAAATCAGTTTAACGAGAACTCTAAGGTACTAGCGTTCTGGGGAGAGTTTCCAGAGATGAACCATAATGAAATTGTAGGATGGCACGGTGATAGCCTTGTGAGGAATTTTGTTCCAATAATACTAGAAAGTGGGCTGGAAAACGATAGAGTTAAAATTCGATATGAATTAACGGAAAAATTAGCTCTTAGAAGAGCTGATCTCGTCTTAAGATACAGGGCCAAAGGAGAGGGCATTTGGGAGAGGATCATGAACGCTATATACCTAGGAGACTGGACCTCATATTACCTTGCAGTACTTAGAAAAGTGGATCCGCTTCCTGTAGACATAATAACGGAGCTTAAGAAGGAACTCTCATCAAGAGCTGTTTTATAGCTTAAAACAGCATTATATTTAAGTGTCTTGTTCAGCACTTCTTATTGCAGGCAGGGAAGTCCCTTAGGGCATTGTAATAGAAAGCTACTCAAGTTTTAAAGTAGAGACGCAATTAAATCTGCAAGCCTAATGGGCTCAGGCCTTATACCCCTTACAGTAAACATGGTTACTATGGAAAGAACATCATCTGGCGAGTACTTCTCGGGAGGATAGTACCTTACATATAGCCTAGAGTTTCCGCGTGAGAATTCGACAGACCTTCCTTTGTTTATTATTTCAAGTCTCCTCCTCCAGTCCTTGAAGTGCTTTCTTAAGGCACTCTCTATTCTCCTAGGATGTGGTTTATTCTTTGTAACT
>QMTU01000034.1 GCA_003663585.1 Thermoplasmata archaeon | reverse complement strand
TAAATGAGGAAGTACAGGATGTCTTTGAGCCTCCATTTATTGGAGGAGGAACTATAGAAGATGTGAGCTATGACTCCTTTAAGCTTGTAGAAGGACCTGAGAGATATGAAGCCGGTACGCCTGACATAGGAGGCGCCATAGGTCTTAGAGCAGGTATAGAATATGTGTCAAAAATTGGTCCAAAAAGAATTGAGAAGTATGAAAGAGAGCTTGCTAAGATGACCATAAAGGGCCTTTTAGATGTTGGAGCAGAGGTCTATGGGACACATGATGTGTCTAAAAGAGTTGGAGTGGTATCATTCAATATGCCTGGTTATAGCCCACATGAAGTTGCAGCATATCTTGACGAATATAACATAGCTGTAAGATCTGGACATCACTGCTGTATGCCCCTTATGAAGAAGATGGGCATTAATGGAACTGTAAGAGCATCATATCATTGCTATAACACGAGAGAAGAAGTAGAAAAAATGCTGGAGGTGTTGTCTGAGCTATGACTGAGCTCTTTATTGGAACAGCATGTCCTTCCTCTAAGTCCTACTACATAGTTCCTAGAGAGAATATAAGAATAGACTTAGAGAGACTTGCAAAGGAGCTTAGAGAGAGCGGATGGACAATAAAAAAGATGAGTAAGGGCATAGTTATTGCATCAAAGGAATATACAATAGCAATATTTCCAACTGGGAAGATTCTTATAAGAGACACTACTGATGAAGACATTGCGAGGAAAATAGGAGAGGAAGTATTTCCTTTAGTACTTAAATCTAAGATCACTCAATCTTAAACTCCCCTCTGCGCTTTCTTCCTGTGTATTTGAACCTAATTGAAAGATCAAGACCGTTTAATGCCTCTCTAGCTTGCTCTTCGATGTCCCTATCTGCATCCTCCTCTGGGCTTCCATCTATTTCTAGAATAAGCTCTCTTCTCTTCTCATCAAACTTAACAATTCTAAGGACATTTTCATTCATTGCCCCATCTCCTGTCATAGGATCTATCACTCCACTAAGAAGTATTCTTATAAGGCCTTCTGTTAACTTTCTTCGTCCTTTTATGACTTCATATTTTGCAATACACGCCTTTACCGCTTGATCTGTAAGTACTGCACAGTGGTACTTAGTTCTTGGAAGACCTCCTAAAGCTCTTACTATGTCCTCAAACTTGAAATTCTTTACCTCATCTACGTGCTTTCCCTTTATTATTTCAGAGGTTATGGATGCAGTTGCAATGTTTGCTGCACATCCATAAGACTGATACTTGACGTCCTTTATTATGTCATCCTCTATTGTCATGTACATCTTTATCATGTCTCCGCATGCAACGCTTCCCACTCTTACAGATACTGTAGGATTTTCTATAACCCCTACATTTCTTGGATTTCTAAAATGATCTAGCACAAGCTTTGTGTAGCCTATTTTCTTCCACTCATCACTTACTTCAAACTGCTTTGCAGGAACCATTTTCATCCCTTCTTAAAGACTATCCTCCAAGTATTTGAATTTATGTCCTCAATACTAAGTATCTCATATCCCATGCCTTCTATCGCAAGTGCAATTTCCCCTTTGGACTTTTCATCATCTCCTATAATCTCAACAATGTCATCTCTGTCTATTATGCGAACCAGTCTTTTTACTCGATATAATGGCTTTGGACACTTCTCTCCTCGGCAGTCTATAACATATTTTGCCATGTTAGTCACCTCACAAAGGACTTATTTTCCTCAGGTTTTCCACGACTTCCTTGAGTATGCTCACTGCATCTAAGACATCCTTTTCTGTGTTATATCTGCTCAGAGAAAGTCTTATAGAACCATGTGCAAACTCATACTTGCCTCTTATCGCCATTATAACATAACTTGGTTCAAGCTCTTGACTATAGCATGCAGATCCTGTAGATACAATTAAACCTCTTGCGTCCGCCTGAAGAAGTATGGACTCTCCCTCGACCTTCATGAAGCTTACATTTACGTTATTAGGTAACCTCTTATCCCCTCTTGGGCCGTTTAGGTATGTCTCTGGAATTTCAGATAGTAGCTTTTCTATGAGTAGATCTCTGAGTTTTCTAATTTTTCTTACATCATTCCAATCCCAAATCTCAACAGCCTTTCCAAATCCAACTATGTTGGCAACACTTGGCTCTCCTGGAGACAATCCTTTCTCTCTAAGTCCCCCAGTAATTATTGGCTTAAGCTTTACGCCTTCTCTAACAAAGAGTGCACTTATACCTTTTGGACCGTGAATCAGATGAGATGATAGTGTCATGGTATCAACCTTCAGTTTTTCAACATCTATGGGCACTTTTAGGAAGGCATGAGAGGCGTCAAGGTGAAGGTGTACATTACGATCCTCAGATATATCCCCTAAGGCTCTTACATCCTGAATAGTTCCTATCTCGTGATTTCCAACATGAGTTGCTATTAGTCCAGCACCTTTGGCGGCAATATGATCAATCTCCTCAAGCTTGATGAATCCTTCCTCATCTACCTCCACTAGCTTATATTTATATCCGAGGTCGCCTAAGAACTTAAGTGAGTCTAGTATCGATTTCCTCTCAATCTTTGATGCTATTATCACTTTTCTATCCTTTAGCGTTAGCGCTTTACCTTTTATCGCTATATTATCGGAGTCTATATCGCTAAACGTAAAGACTATCTCCTCAGGGTTGGCATTTATAGATTTGGCTAATAGCTCTCTAGCAACTTCTATTGCCTCAAGAGCCTCCTCCTCAAACCTATGTCCAAATTCTCCCATAGGAATTCCATATTTTTCCTTAAGATATGGCATCATAGCTTCTAATACTTTCTCATCAATTTTCGTAGTTTTTTGATTATCCATATATATTATCCTCATAGAAATGCACCCTCATGACTGTGATCCTGTTAGCGGCATATAGGAAAACGCGTTCTTACTAAAAGAAGTTTTTATTCACATGTGTTCATATGTAGATTCTGCTATCTGCAAAATGATGTTTTGAAGAAATCACTACTTTTATATAATTTAGTAAGCGAAGTAATACTATAGCAAAAAGAACGTCGGTTAGTAATGGCAACTCTTACAATGCAAAAATACACCAAAGAAGCCTATCAGTAATTATACCCTTTAGTTTTGCCTCAAGCCCTAAAACTATTATGTACTTGTAATTGTGCATTCACAGCATCTGGAGGGGAACAAGTTGTTTGACAGTCTTGAGAGAGTGTTAAAGCATGGAGAAAAGTTAGGCTTAGACTACATAGAAGTTAGAGGGGAGGAGTTTACAATGACAAACATCGAACTTGTGGATGAACACATAAGTTATCATAGGAGATCTGAGCGAGGATTCTTTGTTAGAGTTTTATACAAAGGTTCTTGGGGTCAAAGTTGTACAACAACAGAGAAGAAGCTCCTTGAAGCTCTTGAACAGGCATACAAAGCAGCAAAAGCTAGTCCAGGTACTGTCTCACTAAAAGAAATTAAGCCAATAAAAGACAACGTAAGAAAAGGATTAAAAATAGGAAATATAAGTCCTGAGGAGAAAATAGAGCTTCTTAGGGACATAAGAACTTCAATACTTGATAAGGACAAAAAAGGTCTTGTTAAAAGTACGAAAGTACGATACAGAGACAAGGAAGGCAGAAAATACATAATGACAAGTGAAGGAACAGAGATTTCTCATGATACGGATTATGTCTGGAGATACGTCTGGGTATCTGGAAAACTCGGAGAGAAGTCACAAGGTGTTAGAGATGAGCGGGGAGACTCGTGGAGAGGCTTTAAGGTTCTTGAAGTAGAATATGGCCCAGAAAAGGTTGCAGAGATCCTCATTAGGAGACTTTACGGACAACTTGAAGGAAAGGCTGTGCGTCCAGGAACTTATGATATAGTAGTGGCCCCAGAGGTAGTAGGCGTAATAGCACATGAGGCCTTAGGACACCTTGTAGAGGCTGATCTCACGATGAGTGGTGCACTTGCGAACAAACTAGGTGAAAAAATAGCTCCAGATCACATAAACATAGTTGACGATGGAAGGCTAGAGAACGGATTTGGAACAGAAATCTACGATGATGAGGGAGTTCCCACAAGACGTGTTGAAATCGTAAAAAATGGTGTGCTTACAGAGGTTCTCACAAATAGAGAGTACGCTCAAAAGTTCAATCTTAAACTTACGGGAAACGCTAGAGCTGAGGATTACATGTATCCACCGATTATTAGAATGAGGAACACGTTTTTCCTTCCAGGGGATTACTCCAGGGACGAGCTTTTCGAAGGTATACGGGATGGAATTTACGTTGTATCGTTCATAGGGGGACAAGCAGATCTGAGTTCTTCGTTTCACGTTGGAGTTCAAGAGGCATATTATATAAAAAATGGAGAAATCATGGGGCCTGCATATATTGGAGCGATCACTGGTGTTGCCCTTGAGTGGCTTTGGAAAATAGATGCTCTTGCAAATGACCTTGACTTTGAGACCGGAAGATGTGGAAAAGGTCAGGAGGCTCTCGTGTCCAGCGGAGGGCCTCATATAAGAGTTAGAGGTATAAAACTCGGGTGATTGAAGTGATAGACGTGTTGGACAAAGTTATTAAACTTGGAGAATCGCTTGGTGCAGAGGAGGTCTTTATCTATGGAAAGGAGCACACTGTCATGAGTTATGAGATACTAGTTGGAAATATTTCCTCAAGAATTTCAACAACCGTTGGTGCACAGATAATAGTTTCAATTGGAAAGAGGCATGGAAGCTCCTATACTACAGATGTCTCAGAGGAGGGTTTACTCAGAGCCCTCTCTGATGCTATCTCAATAGCAAGGGCCTCAAGTGAGGATCCTGAATGGCCTGGAGTTCCAAATTTCAGTGAAAAATATGAGGAGGTTAAGGACGTAGAATATGATATTGAAAGTGCCTCAAGAGCTGTTCAGGAGCTTTATAAGAGCCTATTAAAAGATAACAGGTTAGTATACAACGTTGGATATGAAGGCACTATAGAGAAGACGTTTATAGCAAACTCCTATGGAGCGGAAATAATTACAACAGAATATGGAAATGGACTTACAGCATATCTCTCAGTTCAAACTTCCCAGGGAGCAAGTCCTGGAATATGGGACTACATAGTATCAAAAGAACAGATAGTAGACTCATCAGCTCTTTTAGAAAATCTAGAATTTCTTGCAAAAAAAGCAGAAAGCTTAATAAAGGCAAGAGACATGACTGTTCCTACGATTTGGCATCCATCTGCTCTGATGAGTATTTTAACATACGGATTTCTACCAGCAATTAAGGGAGATGCTATCCACAAGAAGAGCAGTAGGTATTTAGAGAAATTTGGAGAGAATATCTTTAGTAAAAGCTTAACAATATACGATGATCCCACTAGGAAGGATCTTGTGAACTACGTTCCCTATGATGCTGATGGTGTAAGAACTAAAAGAATAGACATTGTTAAAGCTGGAACCCTAATAAATTCCATCTGGAATTACCATTGGGCTTCCCTTGAAGGAAGAGAGACAACTGGACATGCAACAAGGAACCCGCGACCTGGCGAGTATGGGGTAAATGTTCATAACATTAGCATAGAGTTCGGCAGAAGATCCTTAGATGATCTAATTTCAGAGATTAGTGAAGGGGTTTACATACTGTCACTCCAGGGGGCACACTCAACAAACCCTGAAAGTGGAAGATTTTCAGTTATGGCAAATCCTGCGTTCTACATAAAGGACGGAGAAATCGTAGGGTGCCTTCTTGGAGCTTCTATAACTAGCAGCGTTGATGACGTGTTGAATAAGTTTAAGGAAGCAACAAGTGACTATAAAGAAGGCTTCAGAAGCACATTACCCTGGGCACTTATAGATAACATCAGGATATCATCGCGCGTCTAGCTCTTTTCTTCCTAATTTTTCCTATTATTAGGGATTGTAATATTGGTGGAGTAAGTATTGAAGAGACTATCACAAGTAATATTGTTGAGTAGAGCATGACAGTACCCTCGACCATGGCAACTATGTCAGAGGATATTGCAATGCTCGCTACGACCAATGCTACCTCCATACGCGGTACCATGCCAATGCCTACAATCATGCTGCTCTTTATAGGCTGTCCTAAAACTTTTGCTCCTATAAATGCTCCTATTACCTTACCAACGATTGCCAAGAGAACAAACACATAGGGAACCCAAGTAAACACTATACTTGAGAACGCATTTGACGTGTACGTACCTAGGGTTCTGATCTCCAAGATTATCTCAAACCCCACTCCAACGAAGAAGAGAGGTATAAACATTGCATATGCAATCCCCTTTATTGCATTTAAAATTATCTGCCTTTCTTTTGTTCTTCCTAGAATTAATCCTGCAAAGTAAGCTCCAGTAATAGCTGCAAGACCTAGGCTCTTTGCTAATATTGAGAACACTATAACAAAAACTATAGCTAAAGATACGTACGTATACTCCGCTTGAATGTGCTTCTCTATACTTCTAGAGAGGGGGGCTATTATCCACTTGTAAAATGCAAAAACTACAACGAAAAACGTTGCTATGCCTACACCTAATAGATATAAGTTTCTAGAACCAAGAACTATACCGAGGACTACTATGCCTATAATATCGTCTATAACAGCCGCTGATATTATTATAACACTGTAGTCCTCTCTTAATACGTTAAGATCTGTTAGAACTCTAACTGTAAGTCCAACAGACGTTGCAACAGCTATTGTGGCATATATTAGCGCTAGGTCGTGATCAAATCCCATGACACTAAAGACTCCTAGAACTAAAGCAAATGGTACTATAGATCCCAAAAGTGCTACAGAAAGGCCATATTTAAGTGATCTTTGTAAGTATCCAACGTCTGTCTCAAGTCCAGAAATGAACATAAGGAACATTATACCGAGAAGTGAGAACACGTCATATATCTCGGATCCACAGGCCTCAAGGAGTTCCTCTGATATCACACCAAATATCGCAGCTAACAAAACTCCTAGAAAGAGCTCTCCAAGAACCATTGGGATATGCTTTCTAGAGAGGTACTCATCAAGCAGTTTTACAGATGCCAGCGTTATGCCGAGAACTATGAGGAATGCTGTCGTAGTCTCCATGATATCATCACTTCCAAT
>QMTU01000033.1 GCA_003663585.1 Thermoplasmata archaeon | reverse complement strand
TTCTCCAATATGAGAACTTAAGAGCATTTATGGGATCCTCTAAGATCTTTCTGCCCACTTCAGGGCCTCCTAAACTCATTATTGCTTGCACATATGCCTTTTTAGGGTCAACATTTGCGTTAAACAGCCTTTTGATAATCTTTTGTATCTCTAGAAGTGTTTCCATGTTTTCATAAGATACAACGCTTAAGTTTTCTGCGAACGGTTTTGGAACAAGAAAGTTTATAGAGTAGATGATGTTCTTTCCAGAAACCCTTTTTAGATCCTCTATGAGATTTTTCATTTCTATAAGATCATTAGTATCCTCTCCAACTATTCCCGTCATCAAGTATAGCTTTATTTTGTTTATGTTCTTGTACTTTCTAAGACGCTTGCCAAACTCTATTATTTCATCGTTTGTAAAAGTTTTTCCTAATAATCTTCTAATGCGCTCAGAATGCTCTGGGGCTATTGTTACAGTTCTATTCTTCACATAATCAAGGGCTTCAAGGGCATGTTCATAATTTCTATCAACTCTTATTGATGGAAATGAGAAGTAGAACCCTTCTCTCATAAGGCAGTCAACTATTTCATCAACATGAGGATTTGAAAAGGGCTCTGACGATATTATCTCAACATTTCTTGTAGGGTAATATCTCTTCCAAAAGCTTATGTCTTCCATTATGCTATCTATACTCTTATATAGGAGCTTTCTTCTTACATTTCCATACATACAAAAACGACATCTAAATGGGCATCCCCTGGTAAGCTCAAGAAGTATCTTAACTTTCCCACCTGCTGGTAGGACTTGAACTCTGGAGTAATCATGCTCTATGCTCTCAGCCTCTAAAACTTTTACCCTATTCATAATATCCGGGGAGATAGCCAAGCCCTCATCCACTAAAGCATCAACGTCAAATGAAGTTTCATATAGTATTGGAATTATCCTTTCAGCATCTGATGGTGTGACATATAACCCCATCCCTAGCAGTGGTCCAGGATTAAACGTTGTAATTCCTCCGACGAGTATCTTAGTCCTTTTGGGATCTATTCTGCTTCTTCTTATAATCTGAGCTAGATACGGATAATTCATCTCAAAGTTAGAGGATACAAGTATGAGGTCGAACTCCTTAAGTGGAGTATTGCTTTCTATGGAATATACTGAATCATACGTAAATCTCTCTGCTAAAACATCCCTATAAGAGTTAAGCATTCTATAAACTATCTGATAACCTAGCGTACGATATGATACTCTTCTAAGAGATGGAAACAGTACTGCTATCTTGTACTTCACATCCATTGGATTCTTTCTAACCATGAAGATCTCTTTTGTCATAGACAACCACTTATTAGTTAAAGCCATCCCTTTCTCTTAAAGTAAACAAGCATCACAACTGATATTGAGAACATCACTAAAAGGACTATTGGATAACTCCACTTCCAATATAGTTCTGGCATATACTTGAAGTTCATCCCATAAACACTTGCTATAAACGTTATTGGAATAAATATCGTTGCTATTACTGTAAGAACTTTCATTATCTCGTTTGTTCTATAGCTAGCACTTGAGAGATACAAATCTATTAAACTAGAGAGCATCTCTCTAAAAGTTTCTATTGTTTCTATGGCCTGACTGACGTGATTGTAGAGATCCCTAAAGTATATGGCCGTAGTCCTTTTTATAAGAGGAATCTCTCCTTTCCCGAGCATGTCAATAACATCTCTCATAGGCCAAATGGCTCTTCTTAAGAATAAAAGATCCCTTTTCAGAAGGTATATTGAGTGAAGAACAGCCACTGATGGGTTCGTTATCAGATTATCCTCAATGTGCTCCATATATTCTCCAATGTACTCTAGGGCTTCGAAGTAGCTATTTACTATTGCATCGATCAGCGCGTATACTAGATAATCCGCGCCTGACCTTCTGATCCTGCTTTTTGGGTTTTTTATATGTTCTCTAACGCTATCAAAGACGTCTCCTGGCTTCTCCTGAAATGTTATTACAAATTTTTTTCCTAACAGGAAGCACACTCGCTCTGATCTTAGATCTCCCCTTTGGGGGCTGTATATGATCATTCTAGTTGAGATAAATAAATAATCTCCAAAATCTACTATCCTAGATCTGTACTCTCCGTCCAAGATATCATGGAGAACTATCGGGTGTATCTCAAACAGCTCTAAGAGTTTGCTAATAACGTCATGGTCTAGGTGATTTACGTTTATCCACGTCACGCTTTCAGTGTTCTTATACTCAAGACACTTTTCTAAGCTCTTTACCCTTAACTCCTTTAGATTTTTCTCATCGTAATCTATAATCTCTATTGAAACTTCACTTGCACTCAGGATAATCTCACCCCACTAAAGCATAATACTTCACTATTAACCTATGAGCTCATAACTTTATTTGAGCTCTAACACATTAATAGTTGTGTGAGTTACTGACTACACAGAATTATGTAAGTTTGAGTTAAATTACCATAAAGATTACTTTAAAGATGCAATCTCCAAAGAGATGTTCATGGGGGATTATAATGTTCACGTTTAATGTGTTAAAAAGGGGTAGTGAGTCCGTGAAAAAATATGACCTTATAGTAATAGGAGCCGGCCCTGCAGGGCTTACTGCAGGTATCTACGGCGGTAGAGCGGGCTTAAAGGTAGCAATCCTTGATTCTGGACTCTCAGGTGGTCAGCTACTGACAATAGATGTCATAGAAAACTGGCCAGGGGAGATGTCTATAAGTGGCCAAGATCTTGCAAAGAAAATAAGAAGTCATGCTTCTAAGTACGCTGAGATATATGAGATGACCGATGTAACTAGAATACAATCTGTTGGGAACGAGTTCCAGATTGAGACCTCATCTGGGACGTTTATATCTAAAGCCATAATATTTGCTACGGGAGCTAAGAGAAAAAAATTAAACGTTCCGGGAGAAAAGGAGCTAACTGGTAAAGGTGTGTCATACTGTGCAGTGTGTGATGGATCCTTTTTCATTGGAAAAAGAGTTATCGTTGTTGGAGGAGGAAATACTGCATTCTCAGATGCCATATACTTAAAGAGTATTGGAGTAGATGTAATCCTAGTGCACAGAAGGACATCTTTCAGAGCGTTTAAGGCATTAGTTGATAGAGCTAGGGAATTAGGTATAGTATTCAAGACACCATACGTTGTTAGAAAAATACTAGGAGAGGAGAAAGTGGAGGGAGTGATCGTTGAAAATGTAGAGACAGGACGCTCTGAAGAGCTGAGAGTGGAGGGAGTATTCATAGCTATAGGCCTTGAGCCAAACTCCAAGCTTGCAAAGGAGCTAGGGGTGGATGTGGATGAGCAAGGGTTCATAAAAGTCGATAGAAACATGAGGACTAACGTGCCAAGAGTATATGCAGCTGGGGATGTCACAGGAGGCCTTATGCAGGTTATTAAAGCAACTGCTGAAGGAGCTATTGCCGCATTATCAGCACATGAGGACTTAGCCTCCTAATTCTTAATTTTCCATTAGTTATAAAAAGCTTCACATAGAGGCTAAGTAAAAATAATAACTAGCCATTGATAGTTATTATAGGTAAAAAGAGCACTCTATTTTTCAACGTTCAGTTGTTTGAGGTGTTCGTTTATGATACCTGTTAATGTGCACACCCTTGCTAAGCATCTTGTACAGAAGTCCAAGTACCTTGAGACTGCTCATGATTTATTAAGGGACTTCACTAGGCATCATAGGATTCAACTTTCTTTAGAACTAAGGAAGGCATTAGATGTCGTGAAGAGATATCTCAATGAGCACTCTATAGAAGCAAAGATCTATACGTTCGATCCTAATGTCATTAAGGACTCCTTCATCACATTTGGTTGGGAGCTTGAGAAAGCCAGAATAGAAATTGTAGGCCCAGAAGGAACTATGAGTTTTTCTTCTGATGATACAAGACTGCTAGCTGTTGCCCATTCACCCAGTGGTATAGCATCAGGAGAAATTACCCTTATGGGGAAGGACCAAGATCTTGCTGGCAGGATTGTTATAATAACTGAAAATCATAGAGTCAACTACCTGAAGGCTATTGAGAGGAATGCTTCTGCAGTAATATTCACAAGAAAAACTCAAGATCCTGGAGCATTCCCATATTTTGGTCTCTTTATAAGTAAGGAAATACTAGAGACAAAAGGCATACCAGCAGTCTCTCTTCCATGGGCATATTCTAGGAGAATAATAAGATCTATAAAAAGAGGAGAAAAGGTAAACGCTATAGTAGAAGTAAAATCCAGATTTGTTAATGAAAAGGTTCCTGCGCTTGTTGCAAAGGTTGGTGATAGCGACCCAAACATAATGGGCTTTGCACACTCATGTCATCCTACACCAGGTGCTCATGACAATGGAAGTGGTGTTGCTGGACTCTTTCTAGCGCTGTTATATCTTAAAGATATCTTAATGGTTCATGAGATTAAGGGGTCATTTACGGCAATCTTTGCCCCTGAGTACTCAGGGTCACTGGCATATGTAATTGAAAGGCAAAATGACATAAGGACTATGGGAGTTATAAACCTAGACATGATCGGAAGTACCTCTATAGATGATCCTATA
Organism: Thermoplasmata archaeon; assembly: GCA_003663585.1. Classification (GTDB taxonomy): domain Archaea; phylum Thermoplasmatota; class B47-G6; order B47-G6; family B47-G6; genus B47-G6. The sequence goes on along the minus strand of QMTU01000033.1, from coordinate 2,573 downwards.
AAAGTATCACACGGATGGATTCGTACACCAGCATATGTAGAGCCTAGTTTCTATGTAGCTATGAGAATCTTAGAGTCTACTCCTGTATCAAGATTACAAATAAAAGTGTTTAAAGTTACTTCATATTCAAGTGGTAGTGATCATGACATATTTAATTTTTATGGAGTGCCCTCATTTCATGTTTTTCAGGGTATAGATCCATACTATCACACGTCATCCGATAGGCTTGAGAATGTGGACATGCTACTTGTAAGAGACATAGCAATAGGAACTGCACTTCTAAATGTAATCGTCAGAGAAGACTTCATAAAGGATGCAACTCGTATGTATTACGAACACCTAGTATTAACCTCTATTGGAAGCTCTGTTGAAAACATCATTGCTTACAAAGAGCTGATACAAGAGAACAAGATCCCAAGAGAGCCTCCTGAAGAATACTCACCTCAGGAGAATATTACTGGAAACCCACTACTAGATAAGCCACTGACAATGGGGGTAATTCTTGAAAGATATGGTCCAGAGAAGTATAACGCCATATCTACGCGCTTTGAGAGGAGAGAGATCTCAGATATGCTCTTCTACGTACTTGGACATATGAGATCAGGGTTCAACGTAAAGGATATAGGCAGGTTAGGTAGAATAGATCTTGGGATCTCTGAGGAAGATGTTTTAACATTATTAGAGGTCCTAGATGTAACATAAGGAGAGTCTTATGGAGGTTCGTGAGAGGGTCTTAGAGAAGATTAGAGGACATCTAAGAAAGATATATCTGTACGGTCTTACTAGCAACATAATAGACTCAGGTTTCGTTGTTTCCTTTTACATTTCCTCAAATAAGTTAGTGTTGAGCATTGATCAACGCGTTTTAAGCATGAGAGTTGTTACATCTCAGCACATAAGGGCATTAGAAGAAGGACTTATGGAAATAATAGCAACGTTTGGCCTTAAGGGTATTAGAATAGAAGACATACGTGGCAAGGTGCTTCTTGACAGGACGTTTTAGGTAGAGGCTCATGAGAGCAAGTATGGAGATCAGAAAATGTATATGCATGAGAGATTGTTATGATAGATGCTATTTTTATGCTTATGTGGAAGGAAATAAATTAATAAAGGTTGAGGGCTCAAGGAAACATCCTATAACAAGAGGGTTTTTGTGCTCCAAAGGGTACTCTCTTCCAAAACTTGTGCATCATAAGGATAGGCTTCTAAGGCCATTATTAAAAGACAATAAATCCTGGAAAGAAATATCCCTAAAGAAGTCCCTTGAAATACTTGCGGATGTTTTAAGGGAGGCCAAGCCACATAGATCCTTCTTTTTGTCATATGCAGGTAATATGGGCCTTGTGGAGTCTTTATCTTTAAAGGCACTCTTTGATATGCTTGGCTTTTATATCGTCGTTCCAAACCTCTGCTCAACAAGTGGTAATAATGTCTTGATTAAGATCTTCGGAACGTACAATGGCAAAGATATTGAAGATATTGTGAACAGAAAGCTAATTATCGTTTGGGGAATGAATCCCTCCTGGACAAACGTTCATGGAATGTTTCTCATTAATGAGGCCATAAAGAGAGGAGCAAAGCTCTACGTTATAGATCCTAATGTGACAGCAACTGCAAGAAAAGCTCACAGACATCTGAGAATTAAACCTGGATCTGACGTATTTCTAGCTCTTGGAATGGCAAAGTATATAATTGAGGAAGAGCTCTATGATAAGCAATTTGTGAAAGATAAATTTATAGGTTATGAGGAGTTCTTTAGATTTCTTAGTAGACTTCCGTGGAGCTTTATAGAGAGGGTCACGGGGATTTCTTTTGAGGGGATAGCTAAAACTGCATATGACTATGCGACGCTAAAACCTAACTGGATACACATTGGATATGGATTTCAAAGGAGAGTTGGAGGAGGTGAGGCTGTAAAGGCAATAGCATATCTTCCTGTTTTAATAGGAGATCCATCAGCGTTTTACTATGACTTTTCTCCAGAAGTAGATCTAGAGATAGCACTTAATGTTAAGAACTCTCCCAGGATTAGCTTTTCTAAATTCATTGAGCTTTTGGATGAAGGAGCGGACTTAGTCTTTATAATGTCTATGAATCCACTCTACACTGCTCCAGACTCTAAGGGTCTTAAAAGATCTTTGGAAAAGAATGCAGAATATATTGTAGTTTATGACTGTTTTATGACAGAAACAGCTTCCATTGCAGACTTAGTAATTCCATCGACAATGTTCATAGAAGTGGAGGATGTTGCTCTTTCCTATTTCCACAGGTATATTGGAATCAGTGAGAAGGCTTTAGACCCTCCAAAGGAGGTTATAGACGCCTTCTCGCTAGCTAAGAGATTAGGAGAAATGCTAGGAGTAAACTATCCGTGGAAATCCCGAAGAGCCTTTATATTGGACATTTTAAGAGCTCTTAATGTCAACTATGATAATATAAAATCAAAGTGGTACGTCAAGATTACTCATGTACAAGAGGCAAATACTGCTAGATATATACCTCTAAAAAAGACATACCAGAACATTCCTTTAGGGAACAGGGAGAAAGACGAGTTTTATTTATTGGTTTTAAGC
>QMTU01000032.1 GCA_003663585.1 Thermoplasmata archaeon | reverse complement strand
TCTAGAGGAGCCCTGAAGATAGTTACGTAAAACCTAAGGAGTGAGTACACTCCAACATTTACTACTAAACCGCTCAGAACAGCGGAGATTGGCGTAGGTGCTGCTGGGTGAGCCTCTGGAAGCCAGAAATGATTTGGAAATATTGCTGCCTTAACTAGAAAGGCCCATGTTGCCAGTATGAGTGCTATCCCTGTAGCCATGGCGAAGTTATGGTAGTATACCTCTGAAACTGCAAATGGAATCCCATGAAGCTTTGCAGCTATATCTGCCATGTTTAATGTGCCTACCGTTGCGTATATGAAGACCACTGCTAAGAAGTACACTGTGGTTGCAGTAGCCCCAATTATGGCGTACTTCAGCCCGGCCACCACAGAGTCTCCTCTACTTCTGTAGAACATCACTAGGCCATATGCAGCTATGCTTGTGACCTCTATCATGACGAACAAGTTAAACGCATCTCCCGTGTAAAGAACTCCTATTAGGCCTGCCTCAAGGCCCATAAAGAGTGTGTAGTACCACTCTATTCCTCCCTCGTGCTTAAGGTAGTGATAGCTGTAAAGCGCTATTATGAACATGAGAAATGCTGTAACTGACGCTATTACAGCGCTTAAAAGATCTACTTCATACACTATTCCCACAGGAGCTACCCATTTTCCAAAGACATATACAAGAGGTCCTGAGGAATAGTACACCTCCTTTGCCACAAGTACTGAGAGCACAAGTGTGATGACTGATCCAAGAATAGCATAGGAGGCTATTGCTCCTCTGTTACCTCTAACGATCTTTGAGTAAAGTGGAAGGCTGAATGCAAATGCTATTGGAACCACTACTGTAAGACCCACAACGAGCATTAGATCACCTCACTCAAATATCTTCTCTGCGAATTTCTCAAATTCCTCCGATATGCGTTTTCTAGCCTCTTTTGGCTTTTCTGTCACAACGTTTATCCAGTTCACGTATATGTAGTTGTCATCCATGTCTACAGTCACAGTTCCAGGAGTGTTCGTTATTGAGTGTGCAACTAGAATCCTTGAGTAGTCGTTCTTTACATCTATTGGCACCTTAACGATTCCGGGCCTGATGTCCATGGTAAGGATTCTCTTTATCACGTCAAGATGTGCTCTTGCCTCTATTACTGTCATATACTTCAGGAAATAAGCAATAGTCCAAAACCATCTTCTAGGATCAAAGCACTTACTCGGATTTCTGACAACGAACTCTCCAAAGAGCACTCCACATGCAACGCTGACTATAACCCCCGTAATGATATCATATAGCGTTGCGGATCCCGTGAAAAGTATGTATATTATGAATACGAGGACTGCCACTGGAATGGCGCTACTAAGTCTTGCCATCTTTCATCACCTCTGCAATCTTCCTCACGTCTGTTGTCCCACATATACGATATATCTGAATTATTGCGAACGCTATCAGCACGTTCACGGCCATTCCTATGACAACTGCTGTTATAACTAGCGCCTGGGGAAGGGGATCCACTGAGGATGCAATGAACTTTGAAAGTCCCTCCTGGGTTCTCTGAGGAAGCACAGGAGGTATTACAGGATAAATTAGTCTATAGCCAATCATTATAGCGAGCAAGTTAGCTGAGTCAGTGAGTATGGTGAGTGCTATTAGCTTCTTTATGAGACTTGGCCTTATAACGATTCCATATATGCTTATGACTAGAGTTGCCATGAGTGATACTAAGACGAGTGCCCAGAGAAACATCTCAATCATTCTTTTTCACCACCAATAATCTTGTGGAATACCTTTTCAGGTATCGACAATAGAAGGAACACTGCCGTGAATCCTGCTCCCACTGCAATGTACTCAAAGAGGTTGTAGAACACCAGCGATCCACTTGTAAGCTGTCCAAGTATGTGTGATGGAAACACGGGGAGATTTTGCATGAGGTATCCTCCTGCTGCGAGTGGTATGAGCACAAGTATTATGATGCTAATGAGTCCTATCGATCTCACGATCATTGCTGTATCCTTCGTGAGCCCCCTTCCCTCAAGCGCATACTTTGAGAACGCCACGATTATTAGTAGAGGCACTACTGCTAAAGCAGACCCTCCTTGGAATCCTCCTCCAGGAGTAAGGTGACCATGAAGCGCTATTGCCGCTGAAACTGCAACAATCAGGACTGAGATTATTCTAACTGTGTCCTTGACTATAAACGTAAAGCCTTCTCCCTTTTCCTTAACCTTCTCTTCCTTTTTCTCAATTCTGAAGAGTGCTAGTGCTGATATGATTGCAAGGAAAAACACTCCAGTTTCAAAGAGCGTGTCAAGGCCACGATAGTCCCAAAGTATTGATGTTACGACCTCTGGGCTTCTTGCAGCATAGTTTCCAAAGTAGCTGTTCTTCAGATAGAAGAGCCCTAAGGGCCTCACATCAGTGGTCATGGGAACCTTTCCAACAAACGTTATCCCCAATGACACTAACAGGATAAGGGCTATGAATACTCCAAGGGCTATTATATGGCCCCTTTTCACGTCATACCACCTCTTTTCTTTCCGTCTTACTTATGACGAACACTAGTAGTGCCGTGTAGATTCCTATTGCTATTGCTATGTATGCGAGCAAGACATCCGGGGCCATGAGGATGTAAAACGCTATCGAGAACATAACTCCCTGTCCTGCTGAGTATATTACTGCCTTAAGAAGATCCTCTTCCATAATTGCGAGATATGAGAACACAAAGCCCAATATCATAGATATTGCAAGTATTACGAGATGTATGAATATCATCTCTTAACACCCTCTAAGTGATCACAGACTTTTTCTTTCCACTCAATTGCCTTACTTCTATGAGCTGCAAATGCAAGAGCATGCGTTGCTGTAGGGGAGACTATAAGTATTAATATTGCAGTGATGAACGACATTCCAGCAATTGGATATCTAATCCACCCAAGGAAGTCACACCCAAGGGCAAGTATTGCGGCCCCTATAAGTGGCACTACGGCGCCTCCAATGGTTCCCACAGTTGCAGCGTGAAGCCTTACATAGAAGTGAGGAAACCGCAGTAGACCTAATGCTCCAAAGAAGTCACAGATACCTCCAATTATCACGAGTATGCCACCGATGTACATTAGCGCCTCGCTTATCATATTCCCACCTCTCTCTTAAGGAAGTACTTTGCTAGATATAGGTCTAAGAGAAACGCCCAGAGTGCGAGTATTATTGCGCTGGTTGCTAGGAAGGCACTTCTAAAGTATATGGCAAGAATTGCTATGAACGCCGCAAGATCAAATGAGAGACAGTCAACAGCAAGGACTGAATCAAAGATCGTAGGACCTTTTACTATCCTTATTGAATACAGTACGAACGCTGCTAGATAAAAAGGAAATGCTATCATGAGTATCATAAAAAGCAAGTTTTCAGCGTTCACACTGATCCCTCCCTAGGTCCTCTTTTTACTATTATCTTAGGAAGGAAGTGCCTTGAACCTATTTCTTCCCTTATTATCGTCTCTATCTTTCTCTTTTCCTCATCCTCTTCCCTGATGACATCCTCTCTCCTCCTTTGTTTCTGCTTTATTATGTCTGCAAGGATCCCAGCAGCATAGATTAGGGCTTCAGGCTTTGCAGGGCATCCAGGTATGTATATTGTTGTGGGAGGATCCATGCCGTACTCCTCTTTTAGTATCTTATAGAACTCGTCTATCCCACCCACAACTACGTAGGTGTCGTGCCAGATTCCTCCTCCACAAGCACAGGCTCCTATTGCAAGCACTATCTTAGGTTCCGGAAGAGCCTTAATGGCCTCAACAACCTTGGGTACCATGGCCCTTGTTATAGGACCAGTAAGAGCTATTGCATCAGCATGCCTAGGAGAGGGCACTAACTTAACGCCAAATCTCTCAAAGTCAGGCCTTGGAGTAAACACGTCGAGAACCTCAATGTCACATCCATTACATGATCCGCTGTTAAGATGGAAAACCCAAATGCTCTTCTTAAGGACATCCACCATCTACTCATGCACCTCCTGAGCATAGTGATATTTTATCAGTGTCGTGACCTCGCTCTTACACTCCGGACAAAGGAGGAGTTCATACTTCAGTATTTTAGGCCCCTTCTCCATTAGATACTTTATGTAGCGATATGGAACTGTGTATTTTCCACATCTTACGCACTTTGCTAGCTCCAGCTTTACTACCTGATAGAGATCATCCTTAGAGAGTGATACCAGCTCAAACTCCTTTGTGAGCTTAATTGCACCAACAGGACATGAATCCTGGCATCTACCACAGAATATACATCTTCCCAAGAATACCTGAAGGACTCTATATCCCTGCTCGTGATCATCTCTAAAGGTTATAGCGTTTGGTGGGCAAACCCTAGCACATGCCGCACATCCTATGCACTTCTCTGGGTCTATTTCAGGCTTCCCTCGAAAGTCCTCAGGTATTGGTATGGGTTCGTATGGGTACTTCTCAGTAACCCTCGGGTGAGAGAGGGAGTCTATAAGCATCCTGAGCCTACCCATGGAGCTCACCTCTTAAGCCTCCTAATGGCATCCTCAAGAGATCCTCTAAACAGTATCTTTCCAGTGCTATCATCCACTATGGTCACGTGATCTGTACATGAGAAGCATGGGTCTATGGATCCTATTATAGCGGGGGCATCTGCTAGGTGCTCTCCCTCGAGCATTACTGGAACTGATGGGAGGTTATTGTACGTTGGCGCTCTTGGCCTCCACCTATAAACCTTACTTCCCCTGTGCGTGATTACAAAGTGTACATCCTCTCCTCTGGGAGCCTCTGTTGCTCCGACTCCTACAGAGAACTCCGGAACTTCAAACCTCTCAACCATTATGTCTCCTCCTGGCATCTGATCCAAAACTTGCTCTATTAAGTATATGCTCTCAAAGATCTCATCAGCCCTAACGAGATATCTAGACAGCACATCACAGCCGTTGTATACGGGAACCTTAAAGTCTAAGTACTTGTACGCAGCATATGGATGGTCCTTCCTCACGTCAGTGTTTATCCCAGAGCCCCTTGCAACGGGACCTACTACCCCTATTGACCTCGCTCTATCCTTAGGTAGTATCCCAACATCCTCAATCCTGTTTAGTATCTCCTTCATGGCGAGCACATCATCAAACAGATTCTTCATTTCCTGTGATACTTCCCTAAGAGCCTTGAGGGTCTTTTCCTTCTTATCTTCATCTATGTCCCTTCTTACACCGCCTACAAGACTCATTCCATATGTCTTCCTGTTTCCAGTAAGTATCTCTGCACTGTCCATTACCTTTTCCCTTATTCTCCACGCGTGCATGAATCCCGTATCAAACCCCAGAAGATGATAAACTACTCCGAACCAGAGAATATGACTATGTATTCTTTCTATTTCTAGAAGCAAGGTTCTTATGTACTCAGCCCTTTCAGGAACCTCTAGCCCTATAGCGTTCTCAACAGCCTGACAGTAGCATATCATGTGAGTATAACCACAGATACCACATATTCTCTCTGCAACAAATGGAATTTGATGTATTGTGAGTCTTCCCTCAGCGAGCTTTTCAAGACCTCTGTGAACGAAGAACCCTTTATAACGCGCTCCGACTATGGTCTCACCATCAACGTATATCTCAAAGTACTCAGGTTCATGTAATGTGGGATGAAATGGTCCTAGCGGGAGGACAAGGGCATCTTCTCTCTCTACGAACTTTTCCTCCTTCCTTACGGGCTTTACCTTTTCGTTGTACTTGAAGTCCTTTCTCAGGGGGTATACTCCCTCGGGCCAGTCATCGGGCAATATAAGCCTCTCAGGCTCTGGATGCCCCTCAAATACTATTCCTAATACGTCATGAGCTTCTCTCTCAGCCCAGTTTGCGCCCTCTATTTCTGGTGTTATTGAAGGGATTCTTAAGTCATGCTCTGGTGTCTCTACCTTAAGTACGATGTACTTCTTTGACTCCTCATGATTTAGTATGTGATACATTGCAAAGAACCCATTCTTAGGCCTCTCATCACTTCCGACGCCAGTTGAGTAATAAGCTCCTGCCTCAAAAAGAGCTCTAGCAAGTTTCCTCACGTGTTCCCTTGAAACCTCTACCAAAAGGAAATAATCATGTTCTACGACTATCTTACCATTGTTCTCCTCAATTACGCGCTTTATATCCTGCATTAGAGATCACCATCCAAAGAGGCTAATAACCCACGCAAATATTCCAATCACTGACAACCTCTTCATAAAGCGCACTGCTTGATCTATTCTCATTCTACCCATGTGGGCCTCGATCATTGCGAGAACTACTGGAATGACAACTACCCCAATAACGTATCCTACAGTCCTCCAGAGAACGTTCTCTGGAAGGACAAAGTTCAGGAAGAGCGACGTAAGTAGTATCCTCTTCAAGAATATTGTGTACTTACACATCGCTAAGTACTTCCCACTGTACTCTATAAATGGTCCCTCTACTATCTCAGGCTCTGCCTCTGCTATGTCAAAGGGGACTCTAGCGCTTGCTATGTACATAACAACAAGGTAAAACGCTAAGAGTATTATAGAGGAAACCTTGATCTCAAGTGGAAACATCTTATTTAGCATTAAGGATCTGTTAAGTACGGCAAGACTTCCAACTATGAATGCAAGCAGGATTTCCTCCACAACAGCTAGGGACATCTCTCTGTTTGCTCCCACCTGAGCGTAGGGGTTTCCAGAGGAAAACGCTCCTAGGAAAAAGGCTATTGACGAGAACGCTAGTAGATATACAACGACTATTATGTCACCGTAGAAGTACAGTGCCCCCGGAAGTATCGTAGGAACGAAGAGATAAGAGATTAACACTGAAAGAAAGGCCATAAATGGTGCACTTATGAAGATTGATTTTGTAGCGTCTTTTGGCATAATTTCCTCCTTTTTAAAGAGCTTAAGAATATCGTACCATGTCTGCTGTATTGGGGGCCCTTTTCTCCTCTGAACTCTTGCCTTTATTTTTCTCTCAACTCCATCTATGAGAGGAGCGTAAAGAAGTGCAAAGATTACATTTACAATAACTGCTATTATGGCGTTCATGAGATAACACCCCACAGGATTACAAAGATCCCTATTACTAAGAAGACTGCAGCCCCATAGAGCATTGTGTTTAGGTCATATGAGATGTCCTCATATGAGAAACCCACC
>QMTU01000031.1 GCA_003663585.1 Thermoplasmata archaeon | reverse complement strand
TTACTGGGAGACCTTATAGATTAGCGCATCCTGAGCTTGCAAATCTTACTTCCATTGCAAGGGGAGGACCCGATAATCCAACACCATATGTAGAAGAAATAATAAAGCTTAAGCCTGACGTTATAATAGCATCATTTGTCTCATTAGATGTTGTCAATAACCTACAGGAGCAAACAGGCATTCCTGTCGTAGTTCTGTGGCCGTCATCAGATGACCTTAACAAGTTCTTTGAGGCACTTAGAATTGCTGGAAAGGTTCTTAACAGAGAGAAGAGGGCAGAGGATCTCATAAAGTACATTAATGATATAATTCAAGATATTAAATCTCGCGTTAAAGGAGTGAGCTACAGGCCAAGCGTTTATGTGGGAGGGCTTGCGTACAAGGGAGCACATGGCTTTGAGTCCACAAGCGGTAATTACCTTCCATTTGTGTTGCTTAATGCAAATAATGTTGCAAGCAGTGCAGGAAACGGAACGTTCCTTGTAGACAAGGAGCAGATATTTCTATGGAATCCTGAGTACGTTTTCATAGATGCTCTAAATCTAAACCTTGTGATGAATGACATCATGAAAAATCCTGAGTTCTATAATGCTATAAAGGCCTTTAGTGATAATCACGTTTACTTGGTGTGGCCCAATAACTTTTATGGAACTAATGTAGAGATCGTGTTCATAAATTGTTATGCTATAGGAAAGGTGCTGTATTCAGATAGGTTCAGTGACGTGAACATTAGGGAAAAAGCTAATGAGATTCTTGAACGCTTTGTTGGAAGACCATTATATGACGTCCTAGCTGCGAAGTTTGGATCTTTAGTAGAGCCACTAGGTGTTCAGAGATGAGAACACATATGAACCTATATGACTTTCAGTATAGACAGTATCTCTTTAAGAGGGTTATCCTCGGCATTTTTTTGATAATGGCGCTTTTCATATCATTTATTACATCAATTCTGTTAGGGCCCTATAAGCTTAGTGTATCTGAGTTCTTCAGATACATTTGGGCAGTAATGTTTAGAAGCATAAGCGTTAGTAAGGACGTGCAAATAGTGTATGAGCTTAGGCTATGTAGAGCTCTCACTGCGGTCCTTGTAGGAGCCATTCTTGGGGTATCTGGAGCTATAATGCAATGCGTGCTTAGGAACCCACTTGCGTCCCCGTATACTTTAGGAGTGAATCAAGGAGCGGCCTTAGGAGCAGCTATAGCGATAGTTTATATGGGAGGGGGAGTGCTTACGAAAACTGGTGAGGGGATTATAATATCCCAGCCTTACTTAATACCCGGAATGGCATTTATGGGAGCGATGATTTCAGTGGCCATAATACTGGCTCTTGCGAGAATAAGGGATCTCACTCCTGTGGGGCTAATTTTAGGCGGTGTAGCAACAGCATCTTTCTTTCAAGCTTTACTTTTCATGATACAGTATTTCTCAACAGATGTTCAGGTTGCAGCAATAACATTTTGGATGTTTGGTGACCTTGGAAGAGCTTATTGGGATGAGCTCTTCCTCATATTCATAGCAAATATAGTTTTGGTCATGTATGCTCTGTATAGAGTATGGAGCTACAACGCTCTTCTCCTAGGTGACGAGATTGCGAAAACGTTAAATGCAGATCCAAAGAGAATAAGGCTTGAAAGTATGCTTGTAGTTGCTGTTGGAAATGCTATTGCAGTGTCATTCGTTGGAATAAGAGGCTTCTTAGGACTTATAGCACCTCACATAATCAGAATGATTATTGGAGGAAATCACAAACACCTAATACCATATAGCGCTGTGTTAGGAGCCTCCCTTTTACTAGCTGCTGATGTACTTGGAAGAGTGATCATTGCTCCAAGAACATTGCCTGTTGGTATAATAACGACTCTGCTTGGAGTTCCTATGCTTATCTATCTAATGGTGAGGAGGGGTGACAAATATTGATCAAAGTCCATGGTCTTAGATTCTCTTACGGCAATCACTACGTCCTTAATGACGTTAACTTTGAGGTTAAACGTGGAGAGCTCGTGTTTGTTTTAGGCCCCTAATGGGGCTGGAAAATCAACCCTCCTAAAGTGCATGGCGGGGATTCTTAAGTACGAGGGAAGTGTTAGAATACAGGGAAAAGAGTTAAAAGACATTTCAAAGGAGGAGATTTCTAAAATAATAGGGTACATTCCGCAGAGCGTAAAAGCTGCTCCTATCACAGTTTTTGAGACAGTACTAACTGGTAGAAAACCTTACTTTAGTTGGAGGCCAAGCAGCAAGGACATAAGTGCAGTATGGAGGGTTCTGGAGTCCTTAGGTATTAGACACTTATCCTTTAGAGGCTTATATGAGCTAAGTGGGGGAGAGCTACAGCTTGCAATGATAGCTAGGGCTCTTGCTCAAGAACCTAAGGTGTTGCTTCTTGATGAGCCAACGTCTAATCTAGACTTAAAGAATCAGGCTCTAGTTCTTAAAAAGCTTAAGGAAATTATTGGAAAAGGAATCGTATCAGCAGCTGTAATATCTACACACGATGTTAACCTTGCAGCCTCCTATGCAGACAGAATCCTGCTTCTAAAGGATGGTCATGTGCACCTATTTGGAAGCCCAAAAGAGGTTCTTAGAGAGGATGTAATAAGCGATGTTTATGAGATAAAAGTGAAAACACACTACATTGATAACAAGATGTTAATTTCAGTAGATTAGGGCTAGGATCTTTTTGTATTACTCTAATCTTTTCTATTCTAGTTATTTGTAATAGCTTAATCTTCTAGCCTCTTTTATTGACCGGCTTTTGGAAACAACATCTTCGAAACCTATAGTGGTGAGACTGACTTTTTGAAATAGCACACCTTGAGGAACGAACTTAGAAATTTGTCTATTTGGAAAAAGGACTTTGATACCAGTTTTACAATTTGTATAAAAAACAGTTAAGTCATTTCCCAGAATATTTATTGTAAGGGTGTTGGTTATGAGCGTTAACGGCATGAGAGATCACAAGCATCACGAGCATGAGCACAAACACGTGAATCATATACACAAGGAAGAGGGGCATGAAAGTATTCATATTCATCACGATCATGAAGCAATGATTTCAGATTTCAAAAGAAGGTTTTTAATTTCAGCGCTTCTTACAGTCCCAATAGTCATTTTATCACCATCTATTCAGAGTTTTCTTGGATATAGATTTAGGTTTTTTGGATACATATATGTTCTTTGGGTGCTCTCATCCGTAGTATACATATATGGGGGTTATCCCTTTCTAAGGGGACTTGTTGACGAGCTGAGGAAAAGAATCCCTGGGATGATGACTCTTATAGGGGTTGCAATTAGCGTTGCCTACCTATATAGTACTACTGTAGTCTTCTTCATAAAAGGACAGACATTCTTCTGGGAGCTTGCAACTCTTATTGACGTCATGCTTTTGGGTCACTGGATAGAGATGAAGGCCGTAGCTGGAGCCTCAAAAGCCTTAGAGCTATTGGCAAAATCCATGCCTAATACGGCGCACCTTGTAAAAGATAGTAAGATAATAGAAGTATCAGTTTCTGAGGTGAATCCTGGAGACATAGTACTAGTGAAGCCAGGAGAGAAGATACCTGTTGATGGCATAGTCATTGAAGGCTCAAGCAACGTAGATGAGTCTTTAGTAACAGGAGAGTCAAAACCTGTGAGCAAGAAGCCAGGGGATAGAGTAATAGCTGCGACTATAAACCTGGAGGGATCCCTCACAATAAAGGCTGAGAAGACAGGAAAGGGCACATACATAGCGCAAGTGATAGATCTTATAAAGAAAATACAGGAAAGTAAATCAAGAGCGCAAGACCTCGCTAACAAGGCAGCGAAATGGCTCACGGTGATAGCTCTTGGAGGAGGAATTATAACATTGATGGCATGGGTATTCCTCGGAATGGGAGTTTCTTTTGCGTTAGAGAGAGCAGTAACTGTAATGGTCATAACGTGTCCACATGCTCTAGGACTTGCAGTACCCTTAGTCATAGCGAGATCCACTGCAATAGCTGCAATGAGTGGATTCCTTATAAGAAACAGAGTGAGCTTTGAGAGAGCTAAGGATATAAGTGCAGTAGTATTCGACAAGACAGGAACTCTTACAAAAGGAGAGTTTGGAGTTTCAGATATCTTAATCCTTGACGAAATGATGAGTGAAGAGGAGCTGTTGATACTTGCTGCAAGTCTCGAACAGCGTAGTGAGCATCCTATTGCGAAGAGTATAGTGAGTTTTGCACTTGAGAAAGGATTAAAGCTCAGAGACGTAGAGGAGTTTAGGACACTTCCAGGAAGAGGTGTCATAGGGAAGATTGATGAAAGAGAAGTTATGGTAGTAAGCTCGGGATATCTTAAGGAGAACAACTTGTATATGGATGATAAGAGAGTATTAATGCTTATGGAACAAGGAAAGACTTTAGTTTATGTCCTTTTAGATGGGAGGGTTGTGGGAGTAATTGCTCTGGCAGATGTTATAAGAGAGGAGTCAAGAGATGCTATAAAGAATCTTAAGAGAATGGGAATAAGAACAGTAATGCTTACGGGAGATAACAGGAAAGTGGCAGCCTGGGTAGCAAAAGAGCTCAGCATAGAGGAGTACTATGCAGAGGTATTGCCTCACGAGAAGGTTGAAGTGATAAGGAAAGTAAGGGAAAAAGGGCATGTAATGGCTATGGTAGGTGACGGAATAAACGACGCACCAGCATTAGTGGAGGCAGATGTAGGTATAGCTATAGGCGCAGGAACAGATATAGCAATAGAATCTGCAGATATAGTGCTTGTGAGAAATGATCCAAGGGATGTCCTAGCGATAATAGATCTCGCAAGGAGAACTCACAGGAAGATTGTGCAGAATTTAGCATGGGCCACGGGATATAACGCTGTTGCAATTCCTCTGGCTGCGGGGGTCCTTTATAGTAAGGGAGTAATGCTCCCACCAACAATAGGAGCGCTTCTTATGACAATCAGCACAATAATTGTGGCAATAAACGCGAGTATGCTTAAATGAATCTTTTAGCGAAGATAAGATATCTACTAATAAAGTGTTGGGGTCCGTCCGTCGTGAGCGTGAGCCTAAGCGGAAGGTTTTCGTTCACAAATGCTTATAAATACTCACGAAGAAAAGAACAGTTTCATACGGCTCTTTCCCTTAGGTCAAGAGAATAACCTTAGATACTCCAACTTTTGAGTATTCACAATAAGCTTTCTATTAACCTGTAGTCTTCTTCAGGAATTTCTCTCATTGCCTTTCCCATAAGATGACCAGACCATTTCCTTTTATTTTTTATGAACTTAAGTTTTGGAATTAACTGTTTAAATGGTATCTCCCCAGTCTTTAGACGCCTAATCCTCACTCTTAGTGGATATGTTTCATTTTTTCCTTTAGGAGATTTAAATATTCTTGTTGAATCCATATAAGGCTCACTAATAACTTCATATATACCAACTATTGTAGGCTCAAAGGTTTTTCCTCTAGTTATCTCCTGCTTTACATAAAATACAAGCCTATCTCCAAGATTAACCTTCCTTATAGTGTTTTCATGTCTCTTAGGAACTCCCCAGATATTCTTCTCAATTATAACTTTCCAATTCTCCCTTGTGGTTATACAGAGCCAATACCTCATAAAAAACACCTCTAACATAGTTTACCTTTCAAGTTAGACTTATTTGTTAGACCAAGTTAATTACTCTTTTGTTCTTTCTATACTGTCTAGCAATTTGAGTACTTCATTAGTTAACTCCTTTGAACAATGTGTTGTCCAACCGTGCTACTGTGTACAGGGGTCTAAAGACTAATGAGATAACTCCTGTCCAAAATATCTCTAATATCTCGTCCTTTTTTCTATCTCAAGAGGAGAACAAGTATTTGTGGTGCGGGGGCTGGGATTTGAACCCAGGCACCCCTACGGGACGGGGTCCTAAGCCCCGCGCCGTTGACCAGGCTTGGCTACCCCCGCACCGGGGGATTACTATAAATAGTTAATAGCTACATGATTTAAGATTTTTCTTAGTAAGCCTATCCTTTACTGTTTCATAGAGCTATTTAATATGAGAGCTTAGGGAATTTTTTCGAAAATTTTTAAGTATTCTCGTGCATATTTCTAGACGGCAGTGAGATACATCAGTTTAGAAGTGTCCCTCTTAGAGATCTACTGACATTTATTACAGCTTGGAGGGTCATAGATGAGCGCTTTCGTCATAGTGCTCTTCCTAATATCTGCCTGGATATTTCTTACGATATTTCTATCTGCAAGGTATCAGGGAGAGTACAAGGCAAATTCTCTTAGGCTCCACTTCTATGTACCATTTATACTCATTGGGAGCACTAGGATTAGTAGGTTCATAGACAAACTCTCTAAGCTCATGACGCGTAGGATTAAGATATTTCTCGTGATTGTAGCTCTCATCACGATGTTTTTAATAGTTTATGTGCTTGGTGAAAGCTCTTTTATTTACTTGAAAAACTTACTTATAAGTGGAAGGAAACCTCCTGCTCTCTCTCCAAGGCTAGCCATTGCATTACCGGGTTTGAACCCTATAATACCTATATCATACGGAATTGTGGCTCTCATAGTGGCTGTTGTAGTACACGAAGTATCCCACGGGATGGTGGCTAGATCTGAGGAGCTTGACATAGAGGACACAGGAGTGCTCTTCTTCGTAATTCCACTAGGAGCTTATGTGAATGTGAAGGAGGAGCAGCTTAAAGAAGCTCCTCCAAATAAAAGGATAAAAGTGTTTTCTTCTGGCCCAGCAATAAATGTAATACTTGCTCTTGTCCTTTTGGCAGGACTCTCTAGCATGGGACACCTTATAGATGCTAGAGAGGGAGTGCTCCTCCTTGGAGGAATAGAGGGCACAGATGCCTATGGAAAAGTCCTTGAGGGAGATGTTCTTGTAGCGATAGAGAATCATTCAGTAGTTCATCCTGGCGATATAGGAACTATTTTAGAAAGCCTTGGTAAAAGGCCAGGAGATATTGTAAATCTTACCATAATTAGAGAGAATGATAGAAGAACTATCAGCGTGATTCTTTCTGATAGATATAACTTCACAGGCAATAAATCTGACATGGGAAAGCCATTCATAGGAATCTTCCTAGTGCCCATAGACGGAAAAGCTCTTGCCCAGTTTCTTGCAGAGCCATATAAAGATCTGTTCCTTTAC
>QMTU01000030.1 GCA_003663585.1 Thermoplasmata archaeon | reverse complement strand
CCACTACGATAAATATCCTAACTACACTATTAAAACCAACTTCTGGACACGCCATAGTTGCGGGGCATGACGTCCTTAAGGAGCCAAAGGCCGTGAGGAGAAAAATAGGAATTGTCTTTCAGGAGCCAACTTATGATAGGGAGCTAACAGCATATGAGAACTTGTACATACATGGAAGGATTTATGGCCTTAAGGGAAAAGAGCTTCATGAGAGGATACTAGAAATGCTAAAGTTTGTAGAGCTGGACAGGTTTAAGGACAAACAACTAAAGACCTTTAGTGGGGGAATGATAAGGAGACTTGAAATAGCTAGAGGCCTTTTACATCTTCCAGAAATTTTGTTTTTAGATGAGCCTACAATAGGTCTTGATCCACAAACTAGGTCTAGGATATGGGATTATATAAGAGATGTGAAAAAGGAGTACGACATGACAATATTCCTCACAACCCACTACATGGACGAGGCAGAACAGCTCGCAGATAGGATTTCTATAATAGATCATGGAAAGATCATTGCAGAGGGCTCAGCAGATGACCTTAAACGTCTAGTGGGAAGCGACATAATATATGTGAAGTTTGCCAATGAAGGTATAACTAAAGATTTGGATCTATCATTTGCTAAGTCATGGAGGCTTTTAAAGAGCGGTCTTCTCGAGATAATAGTCGATGACGCGTCAAGAGCTATTCCTGAGATCTTTGAAAAAATGAATAAGCGTGGTCTTAAGATTCTTGAGATAAGCTACCGTAAACCCTCTCTAAATGACGTATTTATACATCTCACAGGGAGAAACTTAAGAGATGAGGAATCTTATCCAGAGAGCTACATGACGCAAATTGTAAGGAGAAGATTTCCTAGGAAGAGGTGAACGCCTATGGACGCATTTGTCACTATGGTGTATAGGCAGATTAAGAGGTTCATAAGAGCAAAGTCCAGGGTTCTTGGTACAATATTTATGCCATTAATTTGGCTTGTGTTTTTTGGTCTTGGATGGAGCAAGGTGTTCAACTTTCCCTATGCAAGGATTATATTCGGTGGCGTGGACTATCTCTCATTCCTTGTTCCGGGAATATTTGCAATGTCCATATTTACAGGAAGCTTGATGAGCGGTATAAGCGTTCTCTGGGATAAGCAATTTGGATTCCTAAAGGAGCTCTTAGTAGCACCATCCTCAAGAAAAGCAGGAATTGCTGGAAGAGTTATAGGAGATTCACTAGTCATAGCGCTCCAAGGACTTGTGATTCTAGTCTTTTCTCTTACCATAGCAGCTAACATAAGAATAAAGGGCATAGTTCCGGCAGTTCTTGTAGGTATAATACTTTCAATAGCCTTTTCAAGTATGGGAATTTCTATGGCCCTGAAAATGGGCAGTCAGGAGGGCTTTCAGCTAATAATGAACTTCCTCATGATGCCCCTATTATTCTTGAGTGGAGCATTCTACCCCCTAGACACCATGCCTGAGTGGATGAAATATCTTGCATACATAGATCCTCTCACCTATGCTGTGGATGCCTCGAGATACTTCCTTATAGGGATCTCTAAGTTCAGTGTAATCTTTGATATATTAGCTCTTGTGGGATTAGCCCTTGTGTTTCTTCTGATAGCAATGTTTCTGTTTGAAAGAGCAACAATAGAATAATCCTATTCAGCTAATAATGAACTTCCTCATAACATTCTCAATATTTCTATCTCAGGCTATTATGGTCTCTTTCACTCATATACCAAAAATTATTTAAGTATAATGCTATGCTACTTTTATTAGCTGTTAATCTTCTGAATATAGCCCCCATGGGGGTGAATACTTGCTTAGAGAGGTTCTAGATATAATAGAAATACTTGACAGCCCTAAGGTTGATGGGGAAATTGTAGGTAAGTTCTTTACAGAAGAAGGAGCAGAAAATATTGTGGTTAAAGAAATACGCGAAGAATTAAACTCCACACATGTTATAAGAATTTTGATACCGGGAACTCAGGGAAAGGCGTCCAACGGAGAGTTTCCAACCCTTGGAATTATAGGCATGGCTGGAGGTGTGGGAGCGTATCCTGAATTTACTGGATTAGTGTCAGATGCTGATGGCGTTATAACAGCACTAGCTGCAGCACTAAAACTTATCAGGATGAAAAAGAGAGGAGTAAGTCTAAAGGGAGATGTTATAGTAGCGACCCATGTAACTCCGAGAGCTAAGCTAATACCTCACGAGCCTGTACCATTTGTAGGCTCTCCAATAAGTGTTCCAAGATTAGTTAGAGAGCTTGTAGATCCTGAAATGGACGCAATACTTTCTATAGATACAACAAGAGGAAACAGAGTCATAAACGTAAAAGGAATAGCAATAACCCCAACAGTTAAGGAAGGATGGATACTTAAGGTTCCTGAGGCCCTTTTGGACATATTACAAAACGTTACAGGTAAGGTTCCTGCAGTAGTTCCCATCACAATGCAAGATATCACTCCATATGGTACAGGAGTTTACCACATTAATAGCATGATGCAACCTGCTACAGTTACGAGTGCTCCTGTAGTAGGCGTGGCTTTAACGGCAGAAGTACCGGTTCCTGGATGTGCAACGGGAGCTACAGACGTTTACTCAATAGAACAGGCTGTTAGGTTTTGTATAGAGGTTGCTAAGGAATTTACGTCAGGGAGAATACAGTTCTATGATGAAGAAGAGTACAAACTTCTTGTAAGATTATACGGTAAGATGAGCGTCCTTCAGAAAGGAGAACAATAACAGGAGAGCATTATTAGACACATTGGTTTAGATCAGAGTTACTAAAGAGGATTTCTCATGAAAATCACATACTTTATAGCAGTAACTCCCCCAGGAAGAGTTTACGGAGCAGAGAGGCATCATTTTACACTAGCTAAGGGTATTAGTATGGTCAGAGACGACGTTGATATCAATGTTCTTTCATACAACGTTGAGAAGGCTGAGGATATCTGGAGGCTTCCCTTTAAGATAAAGTACTTAAGCACGTATGTAGATGGGCTAGAGATTCATAAAGTACCCTTTAACAATCTTTTTATATGGGTCTCAAATCCCATAGCCCTAGCTTCTCAAAGGATGCTACTGCTTTTATCTAGGTTGGAGAGAGAGCCACATAAAGGGCTAGAAAATGCCCTTCTTAAGTTGTCAGATTACTATCTAACAAACACTGGATGGGTTAGAACGCCTGTCATTAGTGAGCTCCTAGAGAGAGTGAAACCAGATATAGTGCACGTCTACAGCCCTCATCTTTTTAACATGCCATATAAAATGGCAAAGCTCTCTCTCGAGAGTCTGAACAGTAAGCTTGTAGTTTGGACCATATATCATCACTATGTGCGATACGAAAGGCTATTGATGACGAGGAGTAGGGTGCTAGAGATCCTTAGCAGGGCATCTGCATTAATATCATCAACTAAAAAGGAAGCAGAGGTGATAAGAAACCTTCTTAGAAGAAAGAGACTGAAAGTACCCTCTCAACACGTAATTCCTCCTCCTATAGATTTTTCTACATTTTATAGTCCTCATCCAGAAGTTCTTGAAAGTATAAGAGAACGCTTAGGAAATCCTGATCGTATTGTTCTTACAATGACTCTAAGTGAGGAAAAGGGAGCATTAGCGATAATAAGAGCTCTCTCAAGGGTCAAAAGTGATGAAAAAATTGCAGTTATATCATTTGGAAGGGCTAGTAGAAAAGATCTTAAATCTCTTAATAGAATTTTAAAAAATGTGCCTTCTAATGTCTCTGTTCATTATATGGGATTCGTTGATGAGCAAACAAAGAGTGCACTGTATGCGATATCAGATATCTTTGTATTACCTTCGAGGATAGACACTTTCGGCTTAGCATATGTTGAGGCATGGTACTACTGTGTTCCCGTGATTGGAGCGAGGAATCCCTACATGGAGGAGGTAATAGGAAACATGAATCGTGGAATACTAGTAGATCCCAAAAACTACGATGAGCTTAGAAGTGCTATACTAAAGCTTCTAGAGGATAAAGAACTCTCTAAAAAGCTTGCAGAGAATGGCAGAAAATTTGCAATGGAAAATCTAGATCCCAAAACTATTGCTCGTAGGGTAATGACTGTATATGAAAATATAAACAGGTAGTTACGATTAAGAAGTATTAAGCTTGCATCCAAAATTTATTCCTTAAGTTAATTGAGAGCACAACTCTCAAGAAAAGTTTGAAATATTTAATTATAGACGTATTATTATCCGTGAAAAGAAACTTAGTGGAGTGGGCGTTTCAATCTATATGAGGGCATAAAAGAATATCAACTGAAAAAGTTGTGAAAAACATATCAAGAGCTTGACGACGTACTGCTGTAAACTCACGCTCATGACTTAAAATTGAGAAATCCTATGCATAGAGTGTCTCAAAGGGGTGAGAACTATTGGATCTAGAGCCCATAGGAGTATGCCCATATCATGGGTTTTATAGAGGAGAGCGCTGTCCAAAATGTAAAAGGGTGGGTATGCATATAATGAATGGCGAGGAAGCTGACATGCTTAGCAGAAGAATGACTGCAGCACTTCGACACTCTCCTGAGAAGTTTGGCCTAAGCATGGATAAGCACGGTTGGGTAAAGATCTCTGAGCTAGCCTCAGCGTTAAGAAGAATAAGAAAACTCAAGTGGGTAAAGCCCACTCACATAATAGCAGTTGCCCTTACAGATCCTAAGGGGAGGTATCATGTAAATCCTGATAAAGGCCTCATAAGGGCGTCTTATGGACACACTATAGAAATAGATATTTCAGATTATCCTGACGCAAGTGAATACAAGTATCTTTACTATCCTGCAACAGAGGAGGAAGTTGATATTATACTTATAAGCGGTCTAAAGCCCTCAGAAAGGAGCCTCATACACCTCTCAACGACACTAGAGCAAGCAATAAGCGCAGGAAGGGTGCACACGGAGGACCCTATAATACTAACTATAGATGCTAAAAGTGCGATGAATGATGGTGTAGTAATAAAAAAAGCATCTCCATATCTATGTATTGCCAAAGAAATACCTTCAAGGTACATAAATATACTTGGTAAAGCCTCTGAAATAGAGAGGGTAATACAATGATTACATGGAGACCTCAAGGTGCTAAGAGGCCAGAGAGAAAAACTGTAAACGTCTCTCCTTATGGGATCCCCAAGGAGCTTCCAGAGGATGCGATCATTGGTGAAGTAATTCCAGGAAAAACCTGTATATATCCATATAGAGTTAGGAATGTCCCTCACAAGGTCATACCCTTTGAGCAGGATTATGAAGTCCAATTCATTGAATACGATGAGGATCCTTGGCAGGAGTTCCTTGACTTCTTAGTAGCGTACTTTGAGGAGAACCTAGACGAAGATATTTTAATATCACTTCCTACACCATGGAAGGCCTACCAAGTAGCAAAGAGGCTTGGAAGAGAGTTTACAGGAAAAATTGCAATAACTAAATTACGAGTGCAGGCAAATGTTGTGAAGTACGGTGAAAACACTAGAACGGTAATTCGTTTTGGCCTCCACACGTGGGGACAAAGAAGCCTGATAGAGTCCTTATGGAATTTATCTCTCGGCAAGATACAGGAGTTAATAATATTGCTGGATAATAGGCCTATGGATAACATACTTGCATATACAAGGGATCCTGAGGTACTTTTTAGAATCATCACGTGGGATCCTTCCCCTAAAGAGCTTCTAAGGCATGATCTCATTCCAGAGCTTCAAGAGAAGTTTTTCACGATAAGAGTAAAGGGCCGAGAAGTTCCCGTAAGAGATCCTACAAAACCATTTGATGTGGAAATAACTCCTTTGATGTCTTACAGCGAGGGTGTCTTAGAGATCGTTGGATATAGGGTATTGGGGACACACGTAGCCTCCTTTTTGAGATATTATTTAATGGAAATTAAGAGAGAATACAAAGGAATAAACATAATAGCTAGGGATTGGAAAAATTCCAAAATTGAAGTTAAAAAAATAACGGATGTCCCTGTAGTGAGGGACAAAGAGTTTCGCGAGGCTGTTGTTATATTACCCATGAAGAAACAAGTGGATATTAAAACAAGGCTTAGTGAGGTGCGAATAGATCCTAAAAGGAAATCTATAAACTTAGATGAGATGTTAAGCAGAATCCCAAGGGAATATCATAAGATTATTCTTTCGTTTGATCTTGAGGATCCGGAAAAGTACTCACAGAGGTACTCTTACATATTACCCTACGTTAAAAGGGATTGGAATCTAGCAGTGCTGATAAGCAGGGCGATAAAAGTAAGGATCCTCGACAAGGTGTATAAGCATACTGTGGCGCATGCTCTTATGAATCTTTTATCTTTCTTTGAGATCATGTATGCAGAGGACATGGAGAATCCAGGAAAATTGTTTGTTGACGAGGACATTGTAGACGACAGCCTAAGAGATCTCTCTGATCTTATAAGAACGCTTTTATCAAGATGCTCATGTGATGAGGTATGCATGGGATGTGCTTACTCTCCTTCATGCCTTCATGAGAATAGGTATCTGGACAGAATTCTAACGTTGGACGTTCTATAGTGCTCTACAGAGTCAGTATACCCGTGTGCCTAAAGGGACACTTTTTGGAACTTCTATTAAGTGTACCCTACCACTCTCCTCTTCTGCAACTAAAAGCATAGCCTCGCTCTCAACTCCTGCAATCTTTTTTGGTTTTAGATTAGTGACAAACATCATTCTCTTTCCTATAAGGTCTTCAGGAGAGTACTGATCAGCAATACCTGTTATAACAGTTCTTCTTTCATCTCCAAAGTCAACGGTCATTTTTATTAGTTTTTTGGTCCTAGCAACTCTTTCAGCCTCCACCACTAGCCCAACGCGAATCATAAATTTCCAAAATTCATTAACATCATATAGCTCGGTCATGAACGAACACCTATTTCTTAAGCTTAGCAACTCCTGCTATGGAGTCTCCTTCAGATACGTATCTATATGAGTTCAGTGATATAACAACTCCATCTATAGGAGATTTTATCTCTATAAGCTCTCCATTAGTAGTGGTGTTAATATATCCTATTACATCCCCCTCTCTGATTGTGTCGCCAGGATGTGCTTTGTGAACAAAAAATCCTTCCTCAGGACTTTTGATCCGCTCTATTCTTGAGAGAAATATTTGGTTTACTTTTTTCTTATTGAAATCTAAT
>QMTU01000029.1 GCA_003663585.1 Thermoplasmata archaeon | reverse complement strand
GGTTCGACTTATACGCAGGCGCGGAATGCCAGTAAAGTGGATTTCACACTCTGGTATTAAGATGCTACCCCCATATGAAGAACTGCGAAGATCTAAAGGAGAAGCGGGGAAAGAGGCAGATGGGTGGATTTATAGATCAAAAACCACGAATTTTTAAAATAGAAGAGGAAGCAAAAAAAAAGAGAAACACGATGCCATGTTGCTATCTGAAGATTGGGTGGTTACGCCGGTAAATTGTCAAACCTATTCGATATAGGGAGGCACTATATGCGATGGCTTGCAAGCGAATTCGACTACAGATTCAGTAGGAAAGAGGAACGCTTTGGTCAAAATACTGTATGCGATCTTATTGACGAAGTACAGCAGGCAGTAGGCATTGGCCAGCCTCATACTGTTCCAGGAACCTGGCCCAATCTTGTGAGACAGCTTTATCAAGAACAAGACTTCCACATTGTTGGAAATCGCGTTTTCAAAAAGAGAGATCCTATTGAAGCTGCGGAAAACGGTAACTGGGGTACCGACATCCGTGATGCCGATGAGCTAGCTCAGCAGGAGTACATCTCTAATCTCCTTGAAACTTCAGCCGAAGCACGCGAGTTTCTTTCCAAGAACGGTAACCTCCTTATAGACAAAGCAAATGAAGAAGATGCGCTTAATTATGCCATTAATGGACTAGATGCAGACAAGATTAGCAGCATCTTCGAGCTTCTTGATTCTCAAGCAGGCGATCTCAATAGCCCATTCTCTGCTCTTGGATACCAGAAGCCAAGAGATCAGTATGAGATGCGAGCGGTGGAGCGGCACGTACTCATTGCTGACAAGGCAGCAGAACGTCGTGCGCACTTTGCCGATCTGAAAGCTGAAGCGGAGGATCTTGATAACGAGGAGGCAATCAACTTGTTTACATGGCGTATTCGAGACGACTACTATCGAGACAAAGAGCTACGCCAACTGTGGAACGAAGAAGCCAGGAAACAGGCTCGTCTCGAGTTTAGCCAAGGGCTGCGCGATAACGGAGCGGATGAGGAAACCATCCGACGAGCTCTCTGGGCTAAATATGATATGCGACGCCATAATGCTCCTCCTCGATATATCCTTGTAGAAGGTAAGCGACTCTACATGGATAAAAATGAATGGGAACGTCGAGCTCGACGTGCCAAGGCCTCACGAGATGCTCAGTGGTATAGAGAACGCAGTTATGCCCTTGCTGAGCTGACTCTTACTTCATCTCAATGGAATGAGATCTACACAATCCTCCGCAGAAAGAGAGAGGAATGCAGAAACCGCGATAAGCAAAATTCTCGTTACAGCAAGCACTATCTCAAGCAGCTAGAAGCATTTATCCAGAAAGCAACCTCTCGCCTACAGCTAGACAAAATACGGTATACTCTGCCCTCCTATGAAGGGAGACTTACTAGCTGGGATAGGCGTCAGCTTTGGGAGAAATTCAGAGAAAGAGAGCGTATAATTACAAAAAATATTTAGGAAGGGAAATACTATAATGAAACTTCTCGTCATAATTCTAATTGTGTACGCAGTTATAGGCACTGGATTTTGCGTTGCCTATACCATACACTTCTTCTATAGCCCACAGCTAACTAAAATAACTCTCTTCTTGCTGGCCCTATTATGGCCTATCCCCCTTCTTTATGTCATTGTATATATAGCCGTTACAGGCCTTCATCTACTAGGCAGATTCTCCGGAGAAGCCTCACTAGAAATCTGGGGACAGATCAAGAAATGTCGAGGAAGACTGTAGTTATATGCTGCCCCCAGTGTGGCAGCTTACAATTATTGGGAGATGAATGTGGCATTTGCAACGCTCCTCTCTATCCGCCTTACCTAATAAGGGATAAAAGTGGGCGATACAGATTGCGCACTATTGAGGAGATAAAAGGAGGATCACCCAGTATTCGAGTAAATCTCCATCCTACGCCATCACCATCAAGAGAAGAATCATAACTCTTCCCCTGGAGACTACAATGACTAGACTTAGATGTGCATACTGTAGACAGGCATTTCCTAAGTCCCCTCTACTAGATAGAATGCCAAGACATAGGCAAATTAAACTGGCCGATCTTACCCAAGTTATTAGCCATATTTATGCATCCGGATGGAGTATGACGGCAGAGTGGCATCACCGAGTAGACTGGGGTCAGATACATGTGTATTGTCCTAGATGTAGAGGAAGAGCTAGATATTCTGCTAAGCCAGAGATTACTGTCAAAGAGATTAGTTGTCGATCCTGTTATCGGAGGTATAAGCTAAAATCAGCAATGAACGTAAGTCTCTCAAGAGAGACTCAGTCGCTGGAGTATATCTTAGAGACTATGAAAAGAATACGCGAGACAGTCAGTCTAACTGGTAATTACCAATTTATGCTCGATAATAGCATCTTTTTCCATTGGAAATGTCAATCCTGCATTGATCGTGAGGAGCAAAGGAATGCTTGACAAGCTATGTACCACTAAGGAGATAAAGAAAAAAGGATCGCCTAGTATTCTAGTAAATCCCCGAGGAGACCATAATGGCCAAACTTAGATGTTCACAATGCGGACAGGTGCTTAGTGGGTTACCTTTGCTAGATAGAATACCAACATTTAGTAGAGTCAAACCAGCCGACATTGCTCAAACTCTTAGTTGCATTTATATGCA
Source organism: Thermoplasmata archaeon (assembly GCA_003663585.1). GTDB lineage: Archaea > Thermoplasmatota > B47-G6 > B47-G6 > B47-G6 > B47-G6. The sequence continues at coordinate 4,647 of QMTU01000029.1, read as the reverse complement.
TAACTGGGAGGTGACAGTATACTGGCCTGTCTCTATGAGCCGTGGCCAAATGTATTTATATTGCCCTAGATGCAAAGGATTGATCCAACATCTCTCCCCAAAGACAAGCCTTCTTGGGGGTGTCCAGTGCTGCCGTTGTTACAAGGTAGCCAAGTTAGATCCAGCAATTGATGTGCCCTCTTTAGGAGACGTGAGTCTACTGGAAAATGCCCTTATTCTCATGAACAAAATATGCAAAGCAGCTGATCCAATCGGCGGTTATCAGTTTTCATTTAGTAATAACAATAATATTTCGTTCACTTGGATATGTAAGTCCCACATCTAACCTGGGAGATAAGGGAATGCTTGAAGATATTAGACGTAGGATAGAATTAGGACATGCATCCGTAGTGAGCAGACTCAAAGACCTTCTTAACTTCTCTTCTGAAAATGGCTTCGTTCCAGAGAAGATTTATCTGTCTACTGATCTATACCAAGAACTGATTAATACTCTAGTTAAAGAGAAAATCTTGCAGAAACCTCCCTCTAAAGGTACGAGAATCACTGTTGCAGTTACTCCAAAACTAACTATATGTGTTGAACGACAGAACGATCTGCCAGAATCTACCATTCACTTGTCAAAGTAACCGAGGTATAGTATAAATGTCTACCTTTTTACCAAGGTTTCCAGCTACTTTTATACAGTCATCCTCTTCTAAAGAGAAAAGCTGTCCCGTATGTGGATTTAAACTTCCTGAGAAAGGCTTCTGCAGAACATGTGAAGGAAGATTTCATGCACGGACTGCTCCTAATAAGATGCTAAAGAGCGAAAGAGTGAGAGAAGTAAAGTTTCTGGTAATGACTGCCATAAGACACGGATTTATCAATCTTCCCCGAATATATTATGAACAACGCCTCAGCGAGCTTCTTGGTCGCAAAGTAGAGGCGATTACCCCTAAACTTATTGATGAGGCTAAACAGCAGGAATCTTATCCCGGTCTACCAATGGCCAATGGGTGGTCTATAGGACCACCAAGACATATTCCCCAATCGTCTGTACCTCGGAGTACTACCAAGTCGGTGTCCAGTAACAATGCACCCAAAAGCTCCACCTGGAATGGACTCGGATTCGCTCCAGATAAATACGAGAATGAGGAAGAGGAAGATATTCCTTTTTAGTATATTAATGGAGGGAGGTGGATGGTGGATGGCGATCATGGTTATCCTCAGTGTGGCGTGCGTGGCAGTGTGGAAGTGGAACGGATAACCAGACAAGCTAGATAAGAAAAGAAAAGAGAAATGACAGCCGTCCCTCTAGGACAGCTGTCAAAAAGAAAGAGAGAGACTAATGACTCTTACAAAAATTAACTTAGAATGGTTCACCGTCTTTGAAAATATTGATATCAAGCTATCGCCAGGCATCAATATTTTTATTGGCGAAAATGGTACCGGAAAAACGCATCTATTGAAGGTGGCTCATGCAGCCTGTAATATTACCAAAACTAAGGCCAACTTTGGAGACACCCTAGCCTACGTGTTTTTTCCCCACAGTCCACGCATTAATCAACTTATCCACCAGACAAACAAAGGGATATACACGAATATTAAAATACAACGGGAAGATACCGAACTGCAAAGCTCGTTTAACGGTCATATCAAGGAACCGCATTTAGTGCATGTTACCAACAGTGTAGCTTGGATGGCCAAAGAGATTAAATCGGTTTATATCTCTGCCTATCAGTACTCCCCTTTCGACTATCCTTGTAAAGATAATCTTCTTAATCCTCTCAAACATAGACCTCGCAGACTTTTGCATATTATTCGAGAAGATATTCAAGGAGATATTATCTATAAAGAAGGAACCTTCTTCCTGATAAATAAAGAGAAAGAGCTGGAGTTTGCTCTACTAGCAGGAGGAACGCGCAAGCTTGGTCTGCTATGGGTTTTTATTCAAAGGGGTATATTGACAAACGGCTCTGTACTCTTCTGGGATGAGCCAGAAGCTAGCCTTAGCCCAAGAAGGATAGGTACGCTAGTAAAAGTTCTTCTGGAGCTTCAACGCATGGGTGTGCAAATCTTACTTGCCACACATAGCTACGTTTTACTTAAAGAATTCGACCTACAAATGAAAGGCAACGATCAAGTTCGATTTCATACTCTCTACTATAAAGATGGGAGAGTACAACACCAGTCAACTGAGGAGTTTCTCGCAATTTACCCAAATGCCATCGCAGACGCTTTTCTAGAACTCTACAATCGTGATGTTTCTCGTGCTCTGTCAATTTCCCCATGACTTTTAATCAAGGAACCGGCAAAGGAGATATAATATGTCTAGTTTCTTTCGCAAGCATCCCTGGATGTCCCTGATATTAATATGTATTGGTGGTCTGGCATTGGGTGGAATCATTGGGACTATGCTTGGAGTTATTGCTACTGCAATCATATATATGTTTGCTAGTCCCCCGTCGTTGTTAGTTTGGGGGACTAACATAGATGTTCATAAACTGTTACAGGTACTTGTACCAACTTGTTGGGTTATAGGCATGGTTCTTGGATGCTGTTGGTCCACTGCCACGTACTACAAGGTGAAAACACTGGAGAAGTGATTATGGGAACAACGTTTAGAGCTGATATTGTTGTCTCAAACTCGGCCGAAAATTGGGCAAACATTTCGGTCGGTGACTATACTATCTGGTATTCTCCCAAACTGGACTATTATACGATAATCCATTCAACTGAGAGCACAGATGAATATAAAGTTATAAATCAGGAAGGCGGATTACTGGGAATATTTCCTACCCTGTCAAAAGCAATGACTGCAGCGGCCCTACAGCATGGACTGGATGAGCTTCTGGATAACGACTGTGATAGGAGAACAGAATGATCGAGATTCGTGGAGATATGTTCGATTGCAAAACATGGACAGATCAACAAGGGAACCCCACACACATTACCCCAAGTGCTATCGTGATTACAACTAATGGGTTCGTTAAAAGAACAGGTGCAGCAGTAATGGGACGTGGATGTGCCAAGAAGGCAGCTGACGCTTTTCCTAACCTTCCTCTCCAGCTTGGCCAAATGATTACCAAACATGGTAATCATGTTGGAATCATTACCACTAGGCTTGATACCCCCATTGTGTCATACCCCGTAAAGCCTGTTAGCGAAGTATGTTTGCCAGACAAAAGCAATGTGGTTAGGCATATGCGTAGTCAAATGACACCGGGACGAAAAGTCCCAGGGTGGGCCTGTAGAGCTAAGCCAGAACTAATTGTCAGGTCGGCGAGGGAGCTAGTACAGCTGACCGAGGAGAAAGGATGGCTATATGTGGTAATGCCAAGACCCGGTTGCGGAGCGGGTGAGCTGGAATGGGAAAATATAAAGCGGCTTATTGCTCCTATTCTTGATAACAGATTTCTGTCAATTACCTGGAGGTAAGAGAGATGAGTCTTAGCCAATCAATGGTTGAGTTGGTATTGGAAGCAGAATCAGAGAAGAAAGGTCCGCGATTTCCCGTCCATGACGGAAAATATCGCCTACCCGACCGTCGAATATTAATCAAAGAAGGGGAGCGATTTACTCTTCTTGGCCACCGAAATAAATCCAGGATGCGCAGACTTTCCAGGCTTACAGCAGGACAACTTAGAAGCCTACTGAGGGTCTATTACCCAGACAAAGACTTTAGTTATCTTAGGATAAATACTACAAGCGAAGAGCTTGTACGAATTCTCTACCCACGTCCCCGTGCCGTGTTCCATGAAAGCTGGATTAAAACTTCGCAAGATCCGGAGGCAAGGAGACTTCGACCTCTTGTCCGACAGGCTCAGAGAATAGCAGACTAGTATAGATATGACTTCTCCTAGGAAAACTCGCCTCCTGGCTGCGTTGGCTGCCCCAACTCCCTCCATTATCTTTAATAAATGGAGAGACTCGGGAGAACTGGCTCAAGTTATCCCGCCGCTCTACAGGTGTATTAACGTAGAACAGAACTACCACCATGCTGAAGATGTATACACGCATTGTATAGCAGCATGTGACTTTCTGCCAGTACATCTTACTAAGCTACGTCTTGCAGCATTACTGCATGATATAGGCAAGCCAGACACGCAGCAGGTGCAAGAGGGTGGAAGGATTACATTCTTTAACCACGAGATAATTGGTGCAAGAATTGCGTATAAGTACTTAATAGACATAGGTTTTTCACAAAAATATGCTGCGAATATTTCGCTGTTAGTGAGACATCATATGTTCTTCTTTAGAGAAGACTCCAAGCCCAAGGCTCTTCGGCGCTGGTTGCGTAAGACTAATCATATTGTTGAAGAACTATTCATCTTACGAATGGCGGACCGCGCCGGAAACAGCTCTAAGATTCATAAGCCCCTTGTTACTCCGGCAATGCTACGCTTATGGAATCGCATCCAGGATATTAGGCTACAGGGGCTTCAACCACCCCCGTCCCAACAGCACTACAATCTGGCAATTTCTGGCCATGATATCATACAACGTGGGTATGAAGAGGGTCCAGAGATTGGCAGATTATTGCAGGATTTATGTTCAAAGGTAAAAGAAGGCTTACTGCCAAATAACAGAAAGGCCCTCTTAAAGGCCATTCCAAACCCGGGAAAACAAGAACCATGAATTATCCAGAAACCTGGCATGAAGAATCGT
>QMTU01000028.1 GCA_003663585.1 Thermoplasmata archaeon | reverse complement strand
TAAACATAAAGAGCCGCCAATAGTCGAGGTTAAAAAAGGACACTTTGTTGCGTGCTGGCTTTACGCTAAGGAGGGAGAAAAGGTATCTCTTGAAGAGGCTACATCAATGAGTGCATCTAACTGAATCTTCTTCTCTACATTATTTATTTATATGTAATTTCACTTCTAATGTTCAGCTGAAAACAACAATATTTTTAGATCTGGTTTTAGATATTCTAAAATAGGGATGATGAGAAGAGATTATCTGAACGTCGGTGATGACTAGCAAGCCTACTGACTCTATTCCTAAACATTTAGATGTCTAAAAGTAGGGTGCTTACTATGGAATACGGAAAGATCTGGTTTGGGGAAGATAGTGAGAGTGAAGAGGAGCCGAAGAGAGATCGAACATTTTTTGAGAGAGTAGAGCACAGAAAGTATAGGACTCCTGATGGAGATACAGTGAAAGTTAAAATAACGGAATATGAAGTGAAGATTTTATACTCAAATGGAGCTGTTGAAATTATTAGCATAGAAAAATTGCGAGTTTGTCCTGAATGTTTAAAGGAGGGCCTTTTGCCATTCACGAGCAGTCATGTGTGTCCTATTCATGGTATAGGAACAATACCTTACGATCCTGATGATTTCTATGCCATGGAGGTTGCGTTTAATAAGTAATGACTACGTGAAGAAGTCTTATTTTATAATACTTCTTATAGCAGCGTTAGTTTTAATGTCTCTTTTTACTTGGTTCTTTGTTATCCTCGAGAGAAGGGTTAATGAGCTCGAAGTACAAGTCTATGACTTAAAGTCTACTCTCAGAAAGGTGAAGGATATTATAAACGATAGGACACCTCTTGGAAAGGAAAAACTCGCTGATTTAATAGTTATGGATAGCAGAATTAGGAATATATCAATAAGCATATACTCTGGAAACTTTTCCCGTGATATTGTGCTGTACACCGAGTGGGTGCATGCTGCAGTAAATTACACGGATGATGGGCTCTATCCACTGATTTTTGGTAATGTCACATTTATAAGAGATTTCTGGCAAAAATCGACAGAAACATTAAACCTTAGGAGAGGCGATTGTGAAGATTTGGCAATACTTCTAGCTGCTCTTATTAAGGCGAGCTACACTAATGCTAGTGTTTACGTGGTTGCTATGGAGATCTCTGGGAATGCTTTTGGACATGCTGCCCTTCTTGTAGTTTATGAAAACTATGCCTATATTGCTGACCCAACAGTAGATAGGATATTTTCTTTAGGGAATGAGTTATCAAAGATTAAAAGTAGTGTTCTTAAATGGTTTTCAGAAATGGGAGGTACAAACATAAGGCTATCCTTTATAGTAGGTAAGTCGTGGGATGGAAAAAGTGTGTACAAAAGTTTTAATTCTAATCTGGAGTTCATAGAATGGTTAGATGAATTGCTAAAAACGCAAGTGTAATGCATTAACTGGTTATTACTTCTAATAGGATACTAAACTATAGGGTGTTAATATGGAGAGAATTAGGGTCTCCATAGGAACTGCTGCTAAACTTGGCCTTGTAAGCTTAAAGATGGATGCTCCAATGTATACTGCATATATGATGACCTCAGAGCCATGTGTTGCATCATGTGCATATTGCGCTCAGGGATATGGTATTGCATCACGGCTCTCTAGGATTGTGTGGCCGGAGTACCCATTTGAAGATGTCCTAAGGGCTCTTAGAGAGAGACCCATCTTTAAGAGGATATGCCTGCAGGTAACTTATAATCCAAGAGCTCATAGGAACATGATACTTTACACAAGAGTCCTATCTAAAATAGGAAAGGTCTCAGTATCATTTTATCCAATGAATCACTATGAAATTCAGGCTATAAAAGATGCAGGAGCTGATTATATAGGGATATCACTTGACGTGGCTTCTAAAGAGCTCTTCAGGAAGTACAGGGAGTACGAGTCCATAACATGGAGCAATACCCTTGACATGCTCATGTATGCTGTAGAGGTATTCGGTAGAGGACGTGTAACGTCACATGTTATAGTAGGCCTAGGAGAGAATGATAAAGAGCTCATAAGGGTTCTTGAAACGTTAGTAGACATGGGTGTAATACCGTCTCTTATGGCCTTTACACCCATTAAGGGAACGCCGCTAGAGAACCTAGAGCCCCCTCCTATTGAGAGGTACCGAGCCATACAAGTTGCGCTTGAACTTATAATGAGTGGGGTAAGGTTCAGAGATGAGAACTTTGATAATAATGGAAAGTTACGGCAGTATCCTTTGGATGAGGGAGTACTCTTCAGAGTTATTAAGAGCACTACTTTCATGGTGCGGGGTTGTCCATGGTGCACACGACCTTATTATAATGAAAATCCCTCAAGACCCTATAACCTCCCTAAGCCTATTGGAGATACAAGGAGTCTCCTTTTAGAGGCGATTAAATATGTTAAGAGTGATAGTTGACAAGAGAAGAGACCCATACATTAATATGGCTATAGATGAAGTTCTAATGAAAGAAAATGGATTTAATCTGAGGCTTTATGGGTGGTACCCGCCAGCGGTAACTATAGGATATTTTCAAAGTATTAGGGACTTTGTTAATGTAGAAGCATGTAAAAAGCTTGGAATCTTGTACACTAGGAGAATATCTGGCGGGGGAAGTGTTTTACATATGTACGAGGTGACGTACTCTATCACTGGAGATCGCAAAATCTTAGGGAGATGGCCTGAGGAGAGCTTTGACATTGTTCTTGAATTTCTGATTAAGGCTCTTAAAAATCTTGGAATTAATGCAAAAAAAGAGGGAGTTAACGATATAGTTGTGGGGAAAAGAAAGATCTCAGGAAATGCTCAAGCGAGGAGAGATAATAGAGTTCTACAACATGGAACAGTCTTAGTGGATTTAGACAGGGAACTTATGGACAGGGTTCTCAAAGTTCCTTTCGTAAAGTCAAGGAATAAAGGAATAATCAAAGTGTCTGATAGAGTAACCTCTATAAGGGAAGTTCTAGGAAAGATTCCGAGAAGAGAGGAGATAATATCTGCCTTTATAAATGCTGCTACAGAATTCTGGGGAAAAGTTAGGATATCATGCTATAGAGATGAAGAGCTCACTCAAGCGGAGGTTATAGCGAATGAAAGATATAGAAGACAAGAGTGGATATTCCGTAGGTGAGGTCAAGACGGGAAAATACCTGAAAATATTGTTAAGAACTAAAGAGAACGTAATAAGTGACATTAAAATTATAGGAGACTTTTTTGCATTTCCTGAGACAGCAATAGACGCCCTTGAAGCCAAATTAATAGGAAAAAATCTCAAAGAGGCTCTAAAAATTATTGATAACTATGAAATAACGCTTGTTGGAGTGTCAAAGGAGGATCTAAAGAATGCCCTCAAAAAGGCATTTAAGTGCAATCAAGGTGTATAAACCTATGCCGAGATTTATGCCTATTTCTGTTACGGGCCAAGCATGCTCTCTAAACTGTGCGCACTGTAGAAGACATTATCTTAGACACATGATAAATCCAAGGCCCTTTGGAGGTCTTGAGGCGTTGGTTGATCACTTAGTAGAAAAACAGAACATAATAGGAATTTTGGTTTCTGGAGGAATGGACAGAAGTCTTAAGGTACCAATAGACTGGAATGTCATTAGAAAAATAAAGAAAAAGTATGATTTAAAGATAAATGTACATGTAGGTTTTATTGAGAAAGATGACATTGAAAAAATAGCATTTTCAGAAGTCGACGTAGTATCTCTGGACTTTGTATTAAGTGATGAAGCTATATGGAAAGTTTATGGAATACACAAGACCAGAGAGGATTATCTGCATATAATAGATCTCCTTGAGTCCCATGGAATAAAATACGCACCTCATATCACGGTAGGTCTCAACTGGGGAAAAATAGGATGGGAATACGATGCTATAGAGGCTCTTAGGAGTAGGTCTTTTGAGGTCTTGGTAATAAATGTTCTAATACCTACAAGAGGCACTCCAATGGAGAGGGTAGCACTTGATATAAATGCTGTTAAAAGTGTCTTTAAGTATGCAAGAGAAAAGATCTCAGATAAGGAGCTGTCCCTTGGGTGTATGCGACCAAGAATATTAGAATATGAAAAGTTTGCAATTGACATAGGATTTGAGAGAGTAGTTTTACCACAGAAGAGATCCGTTGATTATATTAAATCTAAGGGAATGAAGATTCTAGAGAAGAATACATGCTGTGTATTTAGCTAGACTCTAAGTTTTCGTTTTCTATGCTCTCCTGGATAGCTAAGGTAGTTGTGTTTTCTTGAAACAATCTCTATTTTTTCCACAAACCATAACAGAAACGGGACTATAAGTGGGTGCCACCACTTGTCTTTCATATACATAGGTATTATCTTCTTTGCAAACCTTATTCCCTTAGTTAGGCATCTCTTTAGGAGCTCCATGTGAACCTCAGACATTTGATATGCCTCAAACCACCTTTCTTTCTCAAGCATTCCCATTGGAACAAAGAACATAGGCATTATGAGACCATTGAAGTCCCACAGTTCATCCACAAGGTCCAACGTATATAAGACGTCATCCTCAGTTTCACCTGGTAATCCAGCAATTATTGTCATTGCTGGAACTAGTCCAACGTCTTCCATGATCCCAGCAGCTTCCACAACGAGCTCTGGCCATTTCTTGACATCAAATGGCGCTGCTTTTGCTGGCATAATCTTCTCTGCAAGCCTAGGACTTCCAGTCTCGATGCCAATCTCTGCTCCCCAGAACTCCTGATGATCATCAAGTATAATCTCTGAAACCTTACTCATGAGCTTTGAGTCTCTTTCTCCTTTTACTATTGCAGCTATTGATGCATGTGCCCATGCAATTTTTCTGTAGTGCTTCTTAAATAGTGCATTTACCTTCAACACTCTTTCAGGGTTTGGTATTATACCATTAGCTCCATAGAGGAGAACGTCTTCAGAGTGTATTACGCCATTTTTTATTCCTGCCCTTACATTCACCAATATTTCTTTTTCTATTTTGTCCAGTGGATAAAACCTAAGAGGTCTTAAAGTCACTGAACAGAACTTACATCCTCTAGGACATCCTCTCATGATCTCAACGAGACCATTAACCGATGGGAATAGTATTTCAGGGATCTCATTTAGAGAGGGTACATGCTTCACCCATACAACATCAGCCTCGATGTTTTCGAGGTCTCTAGGATCGTTTATAATTTCATGTCCAGGTGGCAGGTCTTCAACTTCATCTGCTGTAAGAGGCCCTGTGTAAACTTCAGTAGGTAAGGAATCTCCCTCTAGGGCTCTCCTTACTAGAGGGCAGACAACGCCCTCTCCCTCACCAAAGACTAGTGTAGATATTTTCCATAGCTTTCTTTCTCTCTGTCTAATCTTAAAATGCCAAACAGCAGGTCCTCCTGCAATGAACTTAACGTCATTTTTCCTCCAGTACTCCATAATTGGTGAGCTCATTAATCTCTTAAATGATCTAGCGTTCACAGTTTCAGTCTTAAACAATGAAGCAAATGTGCTTGAGGGTGGTCCAAATCCAAAGTAGTCGTGATGAGAAAGAAGAACTACCTTTGCAGAATCTTTATGTTTTGATAAATGATCGGGATCAACAATACCAGCATTAAAACCGTTTCTAATAAGCTCTGCTTCTATTTTTCTAAAACCATAGGGTGCCACAGAAGGCCTTCCAAGGCTATCAACTTTCACCTTAGGAGCGAAAAGCCATAGCCAGAATTTCTCAGGGAATAGTATTGGAGGTCCCGTGGTTCCAAATCCTAGGAACTCCTTTCCCCTGTGATCACTGATCATGGTTCTATCAGTGGTGAGCACGACATTGAATCCCATTTAATACCTCCCCCGAGGGCTGTTGTGATTAACGTTAAACTTACTATCCTTGATATATCGGTTAACGATAGTCATGATACTTAAATAATCCTATCGGGGTATTTAATGTTTTAGTTATCTTATATCCTCTAAGCTCTTAATTAGGAGATAATCGCTTAATAACTATGTGTTTGCATATTTTTGAATAAAGTTCAAGGGTATATTATATAAAACTTAGAAGAGGCGCGAGACATGAAGGACTGGTATGTAATTCGGCCTGATTCAGCTAAGGCATTGGAGGACCCAGGCGTTAGGATAAATTATCCAAGGTACCTTGAGATATTGAGAGGAAAGAAACTGCCATACTTTCAGTTAGCAAAGAGGTTTGAAGTGGATTACGAAAAGGAGCAATCCCTTAGAGACTTATTAATACTACACAGATCTTATGTCAAGGAATTCTTCGAAAAAATCCAAAATGAGGAGGAGAAGATTTCAAAAGAGAGGACTAAGGAAAAGAATTTACTGACATTAAAGGAGACCATAGCCTGGAAAGTCTTGGAATCCTGTGAATTTTGTGAAAGAAAGTGTAGAGTAAACAGAAAAAGAGGAGATGTAGGATTCTGTCGTGCAGGAGAAGACATGGAAGTATCATCCGCATTTATTCATCTTGGAGAAGAGCCTGAGATAACACCATCATTTACAATATTTACGCTGGGATGCAACTTAGAGTGTATTCACTGTCAGAACTGGTCTATAGCTCAATGGTTTGAAAGGGGAGACCTTATGTCTCCACAAACAATTGCGAGATTAATAGATGAGTCATGGGAATACGGCGTGAGAAACGTTAATCTTGTTGGGGGAGAACCTACAGTGTGGACTCACTATTGGATCTCTGTTTTAAAGTATGTGAGGACTCCAATACCTGTGTTCTGGAATAGTAATGGCATATATTCAGAGCTCACATCTGAGATCCTTAAAGGTATTGTAGATATCATTAAAATAGACTTCAAATATGGGAATGACAAGTGTGCTATGAGGATCTCTAAGGCACCTCCTAACTATGTGGGCATCATAAGGAGAAATTTGAAAAGAGCAAAATCTTATAGTGAAATTCTAATAAGAGTTCTAGTCCTTCCAGGTCATTTGGATTGCTGCCTTAGGAACATACTTGAGTACATAAGGAAAGACCTTGGCGAATATGTTAGGGTAAACGTGATGTTTCACTACAGGCCGGAGTATAAGGTTATGGAGTCTGAGTTCACGGAGCTTAAAAGAAGACTATCTAAGGACGACGTTGAGAGAGTGTATGAAATAGTACGAGAAAGCGGCCTTAAGAATGTTATATTTTGATGTAAGGGAGGGATAGACATGGATAGATCTAACAAAAAGATGTATCATATTGGTTTGGGTTTTGGTGTTTTGTCTGGTTTTGTTTTGTTGCCTGGTGATCCTGGTAGGGTTGATCTTGTCTTGTCTTTTCTTGAGGGTTCTCGTGTTCTTTGTTTTAAG
>QMTU01000027.1 GCA_003663585.1 Thermoplasmata archaeon | reverse complement strand
CTCCTGAACCTCTTTTTCTGAGTCCTTGATATGCGTCTCGTAGATTTCATTTATGTAGTTCTTAAACGCATCTTTCCATGGGAACTCATTGAAAAGCCTTGAAAATGCTATTATGACGTCATTAACGTATTCTTCTTTGCATACTACATATATCCTCTTGGAATAGCTGTCCTGTGGCCTTATTATGTTTGTGGATCCATCAGGCAATATTATCGTTCCATCATCGTCCTCTATTGCAATTATTGAAAACTTGTTAATAAGCCTCTCCATGCCAATTCTCTCTAAGAACTTAGGGAGAAACTGTATCTGTAGCGGCAGCTCTTCAAGGAGATTTGAGGGAAGAGTTTCTATCTTAGTATCCATACGCTTTGTTTTATCTCCCTTAGAGATCTCTCTTGTTATCCCCCTAATTATTTTGCTAAATAGCCTTATAACTTTGTAAGCTTGTATAAGTGAGTTTTCAGTAGTTGGAACGTTTATCTCTAGAATAGCGTATCCAGAAACGCCTAAAGTTCCTAGTAAGCTTCTAATTCCAATTATCTTGTACGTAACACTGCTAGCCCCATCCGAAAGAACTGACAATGAAGAGACTTCTAAGGTAGTCTCCTTTTTCTTCTTGTATTCTAAGGAAGTCTTATATGCCCTATTGCTTGATAGAACTATAAGATCACTTATCACAGGATCATATGTTACGAACACAAGCCTAGGAGAAAGTCTGTATGGAGGTGTCTCAACCTTAATCCTAAGAGTCTGTGTTGCAAGCTTTCCTTTCTCCTCCATTCTTAAGAAGAGACCATAACTTCTCAGCAGAATTTCATCCTCTATACCACTCTTTGAAAGGAAAAGTATTGTGCTATCATGTGCGTCTCGAAGCTCGTTATTTATTTTATTTACAATGGAATAATGAAGGCCTTCTAAAGTAGAGATACCATTAGGCGAAGATACGACAGATATTTGAGGATTTCCTGTTAGAATGTTCTTCACAGTGCAAACAAGGGGAGATGCTTTGCCAATGATCCCTGAGTACTCACCTATTCTTTTATCTAGCTCCTCAATAAGCCCCGTAATACCCGTAAATATTTCAAAGAGTTTATCTAAGCCCTTTGGAACTTTCACCAGAAGGTATACAGTATCATCTTCAAATATTCTGAAATCTCCGGAGGTTGCTATCTCAACACTTCCATTGCTTCTTTTGCATCCTAGGATTCTCACTTTGTCAGGTGAAAGCTGTGAATGATACATTATGTGACTTAATGTAATTCCCTCATCAGAGATCTCAGAAATCTCTACAGGTTGTGATCTTGTCTCCTCTGTGTCCTCAAGACTTGGATGATGATATTTTGTTCTTAGAACATATGCTATAAGAAGCTCTGCAGGTAAGCTTAAACACACAAGCCCACTTCTTTTCCAGTCCTTGAAGTAGTCCCATACAATTTGTATTTTTTTAAGAAGTTTTCTGTTAAGGTTGCTCTGAGAATTCTCCTCAAGAAAGTCCCTTAAAACTCTTACAAAGAACTCCTTAAGCGTCATCGTCTTAGATATCATTGGAAGGCTTATGCTTTCTATACCCATCATCTCAATTATGCTAGAGAACTCTTCAGAGCTTAATCTCACAAGAATTCTTGGAATTTTTTCTATCTCTGAAATTTTGCTTGTAATAACTCTAACAAGTTCTGTCGCTATTCTTACATTTGTCATGTCATCTCCTGTTGCAACAAGTATCATATCAAACTTGGAAAGTGCATCTGCGTTATAAGTCTCCGTGAACTCCTCAGAGAGAGCGTCCATGTGTACAGCTATGTAAGAGTCTCCATAATAGTCGGAAAGGGGCTTTCCATGTACCTCATAAGAGAGCTGTGCTAGAACCTCTGCTCTGCTCTGGGATTTTTCAACAATTTCCACATAGATGTTCTCTGGCTCAACACTTAACAGATTTATAAGTAACCTTTCTGTAAATCTTCCTCCTCCAACAATTAATATCCGCATCGGTGGACACCTAGGCAGTAACCCCAACGCTGCTATAGGGGTTTTAGTAACTCTAAGTTGCTCATTATGAGATCTCTGACAAGTGCAGAGTAATACAGCAAGTAAACTTTGTCAAAAAAGTCTACATGTGGTCTTACTTCCTTAATGAGGGCTCTTATAATGCTTTCAAGGGCGCTCTTACTATTTGTAAACGGCGGAGCGAGTGCTATGCTGTGCATGCCACTGCCTCGTGCTCTTCTAATAGTGTTCCTGTAGTAAAGCCTTAGATCGTCTATGTTATATGTTGTCGGGTTTACCTCTTTTGATATTGTTACGTAGTATATTGCCCTTGCTTTTAAACTTTTCAACCCCTTTATCTCTAGTATATAACCAGCAGGGAGCTCTCCTCTGAAACTCTCTATGAACGTTGTAAGTAAGTCCTTTATGCTCTTGTCAAGATACCTGTAGAAATCTGGTATGAGTATATGTCCAGTACTATTTATTGGAATTATTATAGAATCAACGTCCACACTAGGGGAAAGCCTCTCAACAAGGACATCTCCCATAAGCACCACCCGTCTTACTGTTGTTCTTCTAGTCTCTTAGCCCTTCAATGACGAATAACATCTAATCTGCTTTTCTGTCATTTCATCTATACATACTCCCATTGATTCCAATTTTAGTATAGCAATTTCAAAGTCTATCTCGTCAGGTATTTTCATTACAGAGTTACTTAGTTTTTCATGGTTTTCTATAAGATATTTGACTGCAAGAGCTTGATTTGCGAATGACATATCCATGACTTCACTAGGATGTCCCTCTGCTGCCACAAGATTTACGAGCCGCCCTTCTCCTATGAGATACAGCTTCTTGTCTCCTAGATCATACTCTTCTAAGTTTGGTCTTATAGTTCTCTTTCTTCTGCTCATTTGCTCCAGAGCTTTTATGTTTATCTCTACATTAAAATGTCCTGCATTTCCAAGTATTGCCCCGTTTTTCATGAGTCTAAAGTGCTCTTCATCTATGACGTTAATGTTTCCTGTGGCTGTTATAAAGACATCTCCTATTTTTGCAGCCTCTTTCATTGGCATTACTTCAAACCCATCCATCACAGCCTCAAGAGCCCTTATGGGATTTACCTCTGTGACAATAACCCTAGCCCCCATACCTCTTGCTCTCATTGCAATACCGCGGCCGCACCAACCGTATCCTGCTACAACCACAGTCTTTCCGGCTAGGAGAATATTCGTGGCCCTAAGGATACCATCTATAGTGCTCTGGCCGGTACCATACCTATTATCAAATAGGTATTTAGTATAAGAGCTGTTTACAGCAATGATTGGATAGGACAAAACTCCTTCTTTCTCCATAGCTCTAAGCCTAATTACTCCAGTGGTTGTTTCTTCAGTCCCCCCAATAACGTTCTTGATAACTTGTTTAAATTGCTCATGGGCTGTTACGTGAAGATCAGCACCATCATCTATAAGTATATCTGGCTTAGCCTCAAGAACTCTTTTTATTGCCCAAAAGTACTCTTCCTCAGTTTCTCCTCGCCAAGCAAATACATGAACGCCTTCAGAAGCAAGTGCAGCAGCAACATCATCTTGTGTTGATAGTGGATTGCTTCCTGCAAGATATACCTCAGCGCCCCCTGCCATAAGCGTTCTAATGAGTACTGCTGTCTCCTTAGTGACGTGTAAACATGCCCCCACTCTTATACCGCTGAGGGGTTTTTCCTCAGAGAACTTATCCCTTAGCTTAAGAAGCACAGGCATATGTCTTTCTGCCCATTCTATGTTCTTCTTGCCACTTTCAGCTAGTGATAGATCTCTTACTTGGTATTCATTCATAGATAACACCTCATAATCACAGATTAGCATTGTTTTGAATTGAAACTCATCGAGTTATGGTATAGGTGATTCTATGCGTCTTTTAAGTAACGTTTTTAAGAGCTTATAGTTAAGTTAAGAGCCTTAGCTACCTCTTTAACAACAGGGCATCAGTATTTATATTTAATAACAATGTTAAAATAGGAGCGTTTTGGTGTTTTACAGAACGTTGCTAAGAAGCCTCGCGCTTTAGAGCGGACAAACAGAAACATTTAAATACTCAAAGGTTCAACTAAGCATCGGAACGTTTTAATAGCATCTATTGAGAAGAGAAACAGGTAAAATAGCCCATTGAACAAAAATCTAAGTAAAGTGAGAAATCTGAGAACATGCTTTCAATTCATGCATGAAGCTCCTTGCAAAGTTGAACAGGACAAGAGGACTCTGTACTTCAGAAAATAAAGCAAGCATAAAAGGCAGCATCAATATAACATTTTAACTAAATAGCGGCGGGGGAACCGAGGCCTCAGACCGCCCATCAATCATCACTTGTCAGACAAGGCTGAACTCCTCATAGCACCTCGGTCACGCACTGCACTTATATCTAAGTGCTCAGATAAAATAAAACTTTCGAAATAAGATAAAAATGATATGACATCTTGCAGCAGGGCTCATATCTTGGATGGAGGTGTTTAGTTTGAATAGAGAAGAAGCTATAGAGCTTGTAAAAAGACATGTATCAACGAAAAATCTTGTGAAGCACATGATAGCTGTAGGGGCTATAATGAGAGGATTTGCTGAAAGGCTCAGGGAAGACCCAAACACTTGGGAGATTGTTGGGATACTTCACGACATAGACTACGATATTACAAAAGATAATCCCAAGATTCATGCTCTTGAGGCAGAAAAAATATTAAAGGGAGTCTTGGACGATGATCTAATAGAAGCCATTAAAAAGCACAATTTTGAGAACAATGGCAGTGGAGAACCTACAAAGCCGATAGAAATAGCTCTTATTTCAGCAGATGCTCTATCCGGGCTCATAGTTGCTACAGCACTTGTTATGCCAAATAAAAAGCTTGAAGAGGTAAAAGTCTCAAGCGTTCTTAATAAGTTTAAGGACAAGTCATTTGCACGAAGAATCAGCAGGGAAAGAATAAAATACTGTGAAAAGCTTGGCCTCACGCTAGAAGAGGCAATAGAGGTTGCACTTAATGCCATGAAAGCTGTTGCCAAAGAGTTAGGTCTCTGACTATTGCTAGCGCTTTTCACGAATTTCCCACCTTTAATAATCATAAGGGGCTCACTTTTGTGTTCAAAAGTGTTATATAGTCACCAGATATTCCCACTTACTAGTTTAAAATGTATATGAGGTGACACAAATGGTATTAAGTTCAGAGGATAAAAAGTACATAGAAGAGCTGTTTAATAAAGAGCTTAAGGAACACGTCAGACTTATAATATTTAAAAAAGAAGGATGGAAGTATTTTGAGAATCTGAAAGAAGTATTGGATGAGCTTACTCCTTTGGCTAATGGGCTTCTTTCATATGAGACTTATGAGTACGAGAAAAGTAGAAATTTAGCAAACGAATATAAAGTGGATAAAGCCCCTATGATAGTCATAACTCAAAACGGAAGAGATTTAGGAGTTAGGTTTGCAGGAACACCATTTGGGTATGAGTTCAGTGCATTTCTTGAGGCTATAATAAATGTCTCTCGAGGAAGAACGGATCTTAATGATGAAGTAAAAGAGCTCATAAGTAAGGTGGATAGGCCAGTAAAGATTGAAGTTTATGTCACTCCTTCATGTCCGTATTGTCCAAATGCCGTTATAACAGCTCATAAGTTTGCAATAGAGAACGAAAACGTAATTGGAGAGGGCGTGGAAACCTACGAACACGAGAACCTTGCAAACAGGTATGGAGTGTCTGCAGTTCCTCACGTTGTTATAAATGAAGGGGCACGAATGTTTGTAGGAGCATATCCTCCAAAAGAGTTTGCTCTTGAAGTCTTGAGAGCTATAGGCAAGCTTTAGAGTTTAGAGTTTCTCCAACTTAGTATTTTTTCGTAGAAGTTCCTTGCAGCATCTTCAGGATTATAAGCATAGTATATTGCTCTCCCCACTATGATGTAATTTGCACCTGCCTCTAATGTCTCTACTACATCTCCACCCTGTGCACCAACTCCTGGTGAAATTATTATTTTGTCGTTGAACGTTTTCCTTAAATCTTTGATGATATGTGGTCTAGTTGCAGGTGCAACTATTCCGTCGGTATTTACTCTCTTTACAATGTCCACAAGGACTTCATAGACCTTAGAAAAGACACTCTCAACCCCCTTATGTGTCATGTATATAAGAGCAAATGTCATGCCGTTGTATGATCTCGCTACATCAACAACCCTCTTAAGCGTGTACTCTCCAACAAAGCTGTGAACAATGATTCCGGTTGCCCCTCTCTCAAATGCTTTTCTAGCTATAATTTCAGAAATCTCTGGAATATCTGCTATCTTGAAATCGCATATCACGGGGGCATATTTTGTAATTTTACTTATTATTTCCATTCCGAGGGACAAAACAGCTGGCCAACCAATTTTATATGCACTTACATAATCTTTAGTACTTTTTACGACCTCTAAAAGATAGTTTTCATCTTCTATGTCTAAGGCGACAATAAGCCCATAGTCGTCAGGCTTTAGATGCATATCTAGCCCTCCATACCTCTGAGATTACTTCCCTTACATAGTAGGCTGCAAGAATAGACGTTATCCCATTATCGTATGGAGGAGCTACTTCAACAACATCAAATCCTATTAACTTACTCGAAAGGCGCTCTATTATCATGGACACTGTATAAGGATCTAGTCCCAGTGGCTCAGGTGTTCCGACGCCTGGAGCATAGGCAGGATCTATGCCATCCATATCGAGGGTTAAGTATATGAGCTTGCCCTTGGATGCCCTTTCAATCTCGTTTAGTACCCTATGCATTCCAAGTGTTCTTATATCAAGAGGGCTATACATTAAAAGATTAGCACCCCTAGAGGTAGCCTTATCAAAGAACTCTATTTCCTCTGAAGAGAGTGATCTAACGCCAATGATAGCTATGTTTTCAGTCCCAACTAACTCAGAGATCCTTTTCATGACACACGCATGGGAGTACTTGTCTCCTAGATACTCATCACGAAAATCTGCATGAGCATCTATGGACACAACGAAAAGATCTTTTCCCTCTTTAGTAATTCCCTTTACTGCTCCCACAGTTATTGTATGCTCCCCTCCTAATCCTATTGGAAACTTATTTTCCGACACTATTTTACTTACAGTGAACTCAACGGCTTCAATCATAGATAAGGAATCACCAAACTCTCCTATGTTTCCCATGTCATGAATTGGCACATTTCTTAAGTCTATTTTGTTTTTGAAGAAGATACTCTCATAGTTATAAGAGGCCTTTCTAATCTCATCAGGAGCAAATCTCTGGCCTACTCTAAAAGATGCAGACCTGTCATAGGGGACTCCATAGATGACAAAATATGCATCAAAAAATGTAAAAAGGGCGTCAGCAAAAGTTGTCATGTGACTCAAGCCCTCGTGATCTTTGCCTTACCCATTGACACTATGTACTGAACCTCCTTTCCTGGTTGAAGTCTTTCTCTAATTTCTGGATCATCTGGAATAGGG